>JAPKEZ010000054.1 GCA_028821845.1 Planctomycetota bacterium
CCTTGAAAACAATCAGCGCCAACTCATCGACATTAGGAGTCGCAATAGTACCACTCACCGGCACAATGGCTTCATTAGTGATTAAGTCACGACAATAGAATGCTCGGTCTTGAGGCTGCTCCACAAAAGATATTTGGGAGGAAACAAAGCTTAGGGAACTAATTAAAATGAAACTTAAAAACATATTTTTAACTTAACCTCAGAGAGAATGGTCAATCTCAAGCATAGCATACACCAATAAAAATAGATGATGGGCATTAGATTTTATCTTAATGCCCACTCCTAAAACTTCAGGAGACTAGCGTAGAGCTAAAACGAGAGATTAAAGTCTATTCGGAAGCGATATTCCGTATTGTCAAAACCAGCGATTCCGGTATCTAGTGGCGCAATGGCCATGCCCCAAACGTGCATACCTAAGCCATTAGCTAACGTCGTTTTGTATCCAAGAATTTGGCCTTTGTAGTTACTGGCTTGGCCCAAAGTATCATCTCCCGAAAAAGCCGTAAACACTGCGTCTTGGTCAATTGAGTTGCTAGTGACATAGAACTTGTCGCCGTTCTCCATTTTATATGCTAACCCGAGTGCCATGCCAGATGCGTCGACAGAATCGTCAGCGCGTATATTTTCAATGGCCTCAAAAGATGCCGTTAGCGCACCAACGTTGTAGGCTAAATTGATATCAACGATGCCGAAGTCTGAAACGAAGCTGTCTCCTACGGTACTGTTAGTACGATTATCGGTTTTGTTGCCACCCACTTCAGCAATCCCTTTGCCACTCATGTTTCCATAGAAGGTATAGGAACCGCCGACAGTGAAATCTCCTATGTTAGTATCGATTGATGCGACTGACGCCCATGCATCTTCTGATTGCTCATTAGTGTTCTCGGCAACGGCATACTGACCAAAAGAAAAGTTGAAGTCGTCGTACTCAGAGACGAAAGCTACCCCTTCTGGGGCGACATCGCCATCCCAGATAAGTTCACCGTAGACAGGGTTCCGAAAAATAGGATTTCCGAACTTGCCGAATAACACATTGACGTGCTCGGACATTGACCAGTCAAAGTGCAAGCGATCGAGTGACACATTGAATGAGTTGAACGCGTCGCCAGCATCTTGGTGCACGCTGTTTGGTTCATCTGAATCGCCCGTTACCAACCGGAAATTGAACAATAGCGAATCACTTGCTTGGTACTTTGCACCAGCGCGCAACCGCATGCGCATGCGGTGACGGTCGCTGCCACCTTCGGTGTCATTAAACTCGGCACGCACCCGGGCATCACCGTAGATTGACCAAGGATCCTCTTGCTGAGCATTAGCCGAGCCGGACAGAACTACCGCACCGGCAATGCAAGTGATTAAAGTAGATGTTTTGAATTTCATGGCGGATATTGTATATCCTGTGATGATAATTTGTGTGAAATCTATACGGAAAGTATAAGGATTCCATGCCTTTCTCCGCGATGCTAAACTATCCTCCATTCACCATGCAATCACTGCTAAAAGACACCTTCGAACTCGCCGAAAAGCTGCTACAGCTCGAACAGAGCTCCGAGCCAATACCGCGCCAGAGCCCCGAGGAGTTGGCTGAAAAACTAGTGCTTAGCTTGCCACACGATGGCGTCCCTCAAGCTGAAGTGTTTTCGCGCCTCGAAGCTATATTGCAAGCCACTCCTAAAACAAGCAGCACGCGCTTCCTAAACCAGCTTTTTGGTGGACGACAAAATTACGCTGCGGCGGCTGACATGATTACATCTTTGCTCAACGTATCGATGTACACCTATAAAGCAGCTGGAGCTCAAGTATTGGTCGAGCAGCAATTGGTGCATCACATGGCTGGCTTCGCCGGCTTTAGTAACGCCGAAGGCATCATATGCCCTGGCGGATCTATGGCAAACTTTATTGGCATGATGATGGGTCGTGATCGCGCGAATCCAAACTTCAAGGAACACGGTAGCGACGGACGTACCCACACTTTTTATGTTTCTGCCCAATCTCATTACTCAGTTGACAAAGCTGCTGCGATGCTTGGCGTTGGGCGTCAAAATGTGCGCAAGATTAAATGTGACTACTACGGTCGAATGTCAGTTGATGATTTATCTTTGGTAATCGGAAACGACATATCTAATGGCTGTGTGCCGTGTGCTGTAATAGCAACTTGCGGGACCACAGTGCTTGGAGCATTCGACCCGTTAAGGCAAATGGCTGACGTCTGTCGCAAACATAATATTTGGCTGCATGCCGACGGCGCCTTTGGTGGCGCAGCTTTACTGCATAAGCAACATCGTGAATTGCTCGACGGCGTCGAACACACAGATTCAATAACCTGGGATGCGCATAAAGTGATGGGCGTGCCTTTGACTTGCTCGATGCTACTTTGCAAACACCAGGGCAAACTCTCTAAAAGCGTTCAGCAAGACGCCGAGTATTTATTCCAAGCTGACAACGAAGAATTAAACCCTGGCTTGCGTTCAATTCAATGCGGACGCCGCAATGATGCGCTCAAACTATGGGCAGCGTGGCAAGCACTTGGCGACAACGGTTGGCATCAACGCCTCGATAAACTATTTTCACTTGCAAAATTTTCTGCTGACTACATCGAGCAGTCGCCAGACTTTGAACTTTGCCAAAGGCCTGATTACTTAACCGTTTGTTTTAATGCAAAAGATGCTGATCCCGTCCAACTTTGCGATTTGCTGCATGCTAGTGGCGAGGCTATTATTGGTCACGCTAACGTACGCGGTGAAAAAGTGATCCGCTTGGTGCTGGTTAATCCAGACCTGGACACCAGCGACCTTCTCCTGCTCTTCGAAAACATTGTTGCAACGCGAGCAAGACTTATCTCTGTATAAAGTTTTTCAGCTGTGGTTCCCGCTTGCGGCGAGCTGGTTGCTGATGGGCGCAGAAGGACCGACCTTCTCTTGGTTCGTGGCATCAATGCCCGAACAAAAAACCAACCTGGCAGCATTTGGTGGTGTAGCGTTTCCGATTTCGTTGGCAATCGAAGGCCCTATCATTATGTTGTTAGCGGCATCGACGGCATTATGTAAAGACATGATTTCGTTTCTCAAGGTGCGTAAATTCATGTTGGCAGCGGCTGGCGGATTAACGGCCTTCCATATACTAATTGCCTTTACCCCTATTTATTACTGGGTTGCCGAATCAGTGCTCGGAGTACCTGCCGATGTCGTAGAGCCCGGTCGAGTCGGCCTACAGATATTAACTCCATGGACGGCGGCCATCGCCTACCGCCGATTCCTCCAGGGAGTGCTAATCCGCTTCGGGCAATCACGCATGGTTATGTACGGTACCGCAGTGCGCCTAATCACTTTGTTAGCGGCACTAAATATCGCTGCCGCATTTGGCGAGCTATCTGGCATCGCGGTAGGAACTATTGCAATTTCTAGTGGTGTAATCGCCGAAGCAATCTTCGCGCGTTGGGCTGTCGACGACATTTTGCGTAACAAGATGCCTCATCGCGCTGATTCTGCCGATCCCATTAATCGCGCATCCTTTTTGGCATTCTATTTGCCGCTAGCTGTAACTCCGTTGATGACTTTGTGCATTCAACCTGCTGGCGCTGCGGGAATGAGTCGCATGTTTGATGTGAACAACTCACTCGCGGCATGGACAGTGGTTCACGCTTTAGTGTTTTTAGCACGCTCAACTGGTTTTGCCTTTAACGAAGTAGTCGTTGCACAAACCGGCCGCCCTTATTCCAGAGAAATACTTAATCGTTTTTGTTTCCTGCTAGCTATCGGAACTTCGTCATTCATGGCGTTGATTGCCCTCACCCCTCTAGCTGATATTATTCTCGACCGAGTCTTTCACTTAGAGAGCGAGTTAGTCGCGGTTTGCAAAGTCGGTTTATCAATCGGCGTGATAATGCCGGCTTACCAAGCGTATCAATCTTTGTTTCAAGGGCGACTAGTAGCCGCTAAGCGCACAAAAGGTATTATTGAAGCCGTGGCGATTTATGTAGGTCTTTCGCTAATAGGATTAATGCTGGGTGCTTACTATTCAACAATGACCGGCCTGTACTGGGCGATGCTTGTTTTCGTTGGTGCCGGCATCTGCCAGACCATGTGGCTTGGAATTCGCGCGGCGCAACTGCCTAAGACTGAAGCTTCTGTTCAAGCTTAGCCCACGAATCGCGCATTGCAACTGTACGGTTAAACACTAAGTTGTCTGGTGTCGATGTGGTGTCGTGAACAAAGTAACCGGCGCGCTCGAATTGCACCGCGTCATCAAACATTTCAGCGAGTGCTGGCTCAACTTTTGCCGTAATTATTTCACAAGAGTCAGGATTGATGTTCGCTAAGTAATCGCCGCCCTCTTCTGGGTTTGCCTGGTTAAACAGGTGGTCATATAAACGCACTTTGGCATCAACTGCATGCGCTGCCGAAACCCAGTGAATAGTACCTTTCACTTTACGTTTATCTGCACTGTCACCGCCCTTAGTTTCAGGATCATAAGTGCAATGCACTTCGACCACCTCACCGCCTTCATCTTTAATGAAATCTGTACAAGTCAAATAGTAAGCGTACTTAAAGCGTACTTCAGCGCCCGGCTTTAATCGAAAATACTTACGCGGAGCTTCTTCTTTAAAGTCATCGCGCTCAATGTAAAGTTCGCCGCTAAAGGCAACCTCGCGCGTGCCCATCGCCTCATCGCCAGGATGATTTTTCGCATTAACCATTTCGACATGACCCTCTGGCCAGTTAGTAATTACAACCTTTAATGGTTTCTGCACCGCCATGCGGCGCTCGGCACTATCATTCAAATGATCGCGCAATATCGATTGCAGCAATGCAAAGTCAACCGTACCTTCGGTTTTCTTGATACCGATTAAATCGCAAAACGCGCGCAGAGCAGCAGCCGGGTATCCGCGGCGACGCATGCCGCTAATGGTTGGCATACGTGGGTCATCCCAGCCGTCTACAAAATCATTGTCGACTATGGTTTTTAGCTTACGCTTTGAAGTTAGGGTATAGCTTATATTCAAGCGGGCGAATTCAATTTGTCTCGGAGTTGACTTTACTGGCAAGTGCTCTAATAACCATTCATAAAGCGGGCGATGGTTTTCGAATTCCATCGTGCATAAAGAATGCGTGATGCCTTCGATGGCGTCAGACTGCCCATGTGCAAAATCGTACATCGGGTACACGCACCACTTATCACCGGTCCGGGGATGTGATTGATGTTGAATACGATAAATCGCGGGGTCTCGCAAATTTATGTTCGGCGACGCCATATCGATCTTGGCGCGCAAAATCATTTCACCTTCTGCGGCTTCGCCGGCGCGCATTTTATGAAACAATGCTAGGCTTTCTGCAGTAGGACGGTCGCGGAAAGGGCTATTAGTGCCAGCTTCTGTCAACGAACCACGACCGGCACGCATTTCGTCTGGCGATTGCTCGTCAACATAGGCGTCGCCGTTTTCAATTAAATGGACCGCCCAAGTAAACAACTGCTCAAAGTTATCGGAAGCATAAAACAAGTTTTCTCCCCAATCAAAACCAAGCCACAAGATGTCTTCCTTAATCGCATCAACATATTTTTGCTCTTCTTTAGATGGGTTGGTGTCGTCGAATCGCAAATGACACTTGCCGCCAAATTCGTTAGGAATACCAAAGTCAACGCAAATCGCTTTTGCATGACCAATATGTAAAAAACCGTTTGGCTCTGGCGGGAAGCGCGTAACGATTGAATCGTGCTTACCGGAGGCGAGGTCGTCGGCCACAATACTGCGTACGAAATCGTATTTTGTGTCTTGCTCTGTCATGGGTGTCTCTATTCAGTTTGGCCGATAGGATACAACATCGGCCCTACCAGTTAATGCTTGCCATAACTTCCGGCTGCGACATTCCTGTTTGATACCACGCTTTTGCCAAATCTAAACCAGTGTTCGCCAAAAACGGCACCGAGCCATCATTTGCCAAGAATAAAAACTGAATATACTCCCATGAAGTTGTTTGGTAAATCAAGCGAATCTTGCCACTGGCAGCACCGCTCGGTGGGTTGAGCGTAATGTCATCGTAATGATTGTAAGTACCGCCGGCACCTGGGTTGCCATACTGCGTTGCTGGCACAGGCAAACAATTACGTGTATTCGCCGAATCGTAACTATATTCATAAGGCGGAATACGATTATCTTCGAGCACAATATTATTGAATATAAAGTGCAATGTCGGGGCGACTGTTCCGGCGGGTTGAATCGCCAGGTCACCTAATGTTTGTAACACCGATGAATTAGTTGTGTCGTAAGACAGGGCAATGTTCGGGTCAGTACCCATGCTAACCAGCTGCTCCGCCCACTCTTGAGTCATGCCTCCTTCGACATGCCAAAGCCTAGAGTTCGGGTCATACGGGTCGAGCAATGTTTTTACACTTATGTTACGTCCTGCAATCTGCACTTGCTTATTGCCGTAACGCCCATCTTCGCGCAAAAGGTTGCCAGACGCGTCATACCAACGCATATTCAACCACATGCGTCGACCTTCTGGGTAACCGGTGAAGAGTTTGTGACCTGTCAAATTGTAAATTCGCAGATTGTTTCCGACGAGTTCGAGGTTGGCCGACCGTTTCAGCATCAATCGTGCGCGATCTTCACCATCTTCAATACCACGTTCGTCAAAAGCGCTCAAGCCACCGCCAAGAATCAACTTGCCCCTGGCATCAAGATTCAAAATCATCTTACCAACCGTGGTATTACCGCCGGTCAAATCATGAGTCGGCACATCCAAACGCAGCGGCGCAGTGAAATACGATGAACCCTTGCCCACCGCGGGCTGCATATGGCACGATTGACAAGTGTAATAGCGAGTGGTGCCGTCCTCGTAATCTCCGCCGGTATTAGCTTGAATAGCCGCCTGATACACAGACTCGAGGATGCCACCTTGCAACTCATTTGGCAAGGATGGGTAATCGCTAACTTTGTAATCAGCCAAACTACTCGACATGTGTTCAGAAAATGTGCGCTCGGTTACACCGTATGAATGAGGCTTGTTCAAAAACGCCGCTTTGGATGTCAGAGGTCCGCCCAAAGTTCCGTCGAAATTACCGGGTGGCAACGGGTTGCTCGAGCCGTTGTTATGCGCGAGGTCGCCAACTACTGGATTGGATACGTCGTGACATGTTCCACACAAGGCCGAGCTGCGGTGAAATTCTGATTTAACTACTCCGTGAGCTGCAGTGGCCTGCGACCCGTAAGGTCCATAGCGATCGTAATTGTCCGCGAGAACCATTTGTCCGCTTCCATAAAAAGCTTCGGGGCTTGCGCCGCCAGTGTTGGCTACGAATGGCGGGTTTTGCACGCCGAGGTGCTCACTGTCGTCTGGGTTAGTTAAGCGATGACAAACTTGGCACTCAATACCAAGACCATCGGTTGATGGAATGAGTGCTGAGCCATCCGTTGGCGTAGACCTATCTTCGAGCCATCCTTTGGGTGAGTGGCAACGGATGCATAAATCTCCAGATCCATCAAAGTCTTGCTCCGCAACTGCCATCGCTGCCCAGAAAATAGGGTCTCGACCGGCATGTGCCATCATCGATCCCATCCAGCCGTTGTACGGTTCAACATCGGCATCGTAATAAGCGTGGCATGAGCGGCAATTTTCAGAACGCTCGATTCCGACGACCTCATTCTGCTGAGTGCCCGGCTGCTGAACTTCATTGGGCACAGTTAACGCAAATATCACAGCAAACACCGATGAAGCGCTTGCTGCTACAACCAACAGAGGCCGTAAAAACTGCATAGTTAAAAATACACTATTTTGTATAGTAGTGGCATGCATTTCTTCAGCACTTTACTGCTCTTAACTCTCTTTTGTGGTTCATGTGTTGTCGGAGAAATGACGGTAGGCCAGCCCCTAGAGGCCTCTGCTATATCGCTGCTACAGCCAATTCACTCTTCTGCGCAAGATGTGGCTGATTTACTCGGTGCTCCCAACCAGGTCGTAGAGCTAGGCAACAAGTCTGCATGGTTGTATGAAGCACAAAAAGAGCGTAGGGCTGGCGTCTTTCTTCTTGTTTTCAGCACATTCGGACAAGACAAGCAATTTGACCGATGCTGGGTATTCTTTGACGAAAACGGCCTGCTGACTCATATAGCCTCTAGCCTTGAATCCAACACGGCGGAATATAATTTAATCTCAATTGACTAAATTAGCCTTCTTTTTCCTGCTGCTCGTCGGCAGCAGCTGCGCCAACGCCTCGCTCAATTCTAATGCAATTGACCGCCAGGTCGACTTCATGGCTGTAGCGGAGCTTTCAGCGGGAGAGTCTAATCTAGGCGACTGCCTCAAAATGCTGGGCGCTCCAACTCTCGTCGAGCAAAGTGATGGCGGTAACCAATTTGTGTTGAGTTATGAATGGCTAAGAACTTCTGGATGGGGAGTCGGAGTGTCAGTACCAATCAGCCGCATCGGCAAGGCTTCTGTTAATTATTCAAACAGTGATACCGCGCCAACCTTCGTAAAATTGATTTTCGACAAAGAGTGGCAACTGATAGAGGTCATGCAAGGATAAACACGCGTTCGCTAGATGCTAATATAACTACAGTGCCATGGTCGACACACCCTTCCAATACCAAACTATGTTTCCGGCGAGTGCGCCTGATGTCGAATGGCGTCAGCTGAGCGATAAATTCGTTAGCACTGTCGAAGTCGATGGTAAAACTTTTTTGAAAGTTGATGATGAAGCTTTGCGTTTACTTAGCGAAACTGCTTTTCGTGATATCGCGCATTTTTTACGATCTGGCCATCTGCAGCAGTTGCGTAATATTCTTGACGACGTAGAAGCGTCTGAAAATGATAAGTTTGTGGCTCTCGATCTGTTGAAAAATGCAAACATTTCTGCCGGCGGAGTATTGCCGATGTGCCAAGACACTGGCACCGCGATCATCATGGGCCAGCGCGGACAACATGTTTTGACTTCGGGTAACGACGAGTCAGCTTTGTCGCGTGGTGTTTACGATACTTATATTAATACTAATTTGCGTTATAGCCAGCTGGCTCCTAAATCTGTTTTTGAAGAAGTTAACACATGCACCAACTTGCCGGCGCAAATTGATTTGCTAGCGACCAATGGCGATGAATATAAGTTTTTCTTCATAGCCAAAGGTGGTGGCTCGGCCAATAAAACTTATTTAGTGCAATCGACACCATCGATGTTGCGCGAAGATTTGATGATAGATTTGTTGCGCGAAGAAATAGTGAACCTAGGCACTGCGGCTTGTCCCCCTTATCACTTGTCGATTGTTATTGGCGGGACATCAGCCGAAATGAATCTCAAAACTGTTAAGTTGGCTAGCGCGCGTTACTACGACGACTTACCGAATGATGGCAATGAGCTAGGTCATGCGGTGCGCGATCTTGAGTTCGAGAAAAAGATTTTAGCTTTAACCCAAGAAATTGGTATAGGTGCGCAGTTTGGAGGCAAATACTTCTGTCATGATGTACGGGTAATTCGTTTGCCGCGGCACGGTGCATCACTACCAATAGGTATAGGAGTTTCATGCTCTGCCGATCGTCAGTGTTTGGGCAAAGTAACAAAAGACGGAGTATTCATCGAGCAATTAGAAACGAATCCGGCACAGTATTTACCGGAAGCTACTGCTGAAGAATTAGGCAGCGAAGTGGTGAACATAGACCTCGACCAAGGAATGGACGCTGTTCGCGCTGAGTTGAGTAAACACCCTGTCAAGACTCGTGTTTCCCTTAACGGCACGATGGTCGTGGCACGCGATATGGCTCATTCCAAATTACGCGAGCGCTTAGAAGAAACTGGAGAGCTGCCGGACTACATGAAAAAGTATCCTGTCTACTATGCTGGCCCTGCCAAAACTCCTGATGGCATGACGTCTGGCTCGTTCGGCCCTACTACCGCTGGGCGAATGGATTCATTCGTTGACCTGTTCCAAGAAAATGGTGGGTCGTTGGTCATGTTAGCCAAAGGCAACCGCTCGCAGCAAGTTGCTGATGCTTGTAAAAAACACGGTGGTTTTTACCTGGGCTCTGTTGGCGGTGCAGCGGCACGTTTAGCGCAAGACTGCATTACTAAAGTCGAGTGTTTAGAATACGCCGAACTTGACATGGAGGCCATCTGGAAAATTAAGGTTGAAAATTTCCCTGCTTTCATAATTACTGATGACAAAGGTAATGACTTCTTTACAGAACGTCTTATTTCTTTGCGCATATAATTCTGCGTGCCGTCAAGTAGCCGGATGTGTCGCGCGTGATCTATTCGGCAGCGCGATGAGACAAAGCTAAGGCCTGAGCAGCTTCCGGATCGTTAAACACCCGCGCAGCTAACCCTAATTCCAAAACACGTGCATAGTAATCACTATCACGATGAAGATGGGCCGCACATGGCAACCACGGATTAGCTTGGCGTTGGTCAAGCCACGCTAAATACGCTAAACCGGCTTTGTAGTGCTGAGTTGGCTCCTCGAAAATAACACGCGACAATGCTTCGCATGGTTTCATTAGCTCAAAATACTCTTTGGTTTTACCACAGGCTAAAAATTGTAGCGCCAACCCCGCCGGGCGCGCAATGCCATCAAAAATTCCGAGTAGCGCATGGCTATAGTGTTGCTCGTCGCCGGCAATGAGTTGTGCAAAGTTGAAATCGTCACCTGTGTAAACTACTTGCTTTGATTCCGCTAACCGCGCGCGAATATCCACCTCTAACCGCTGGTTGAGTAATGATATTTTCACTCCGAGAATACGTTGCTCGTCAAGACACATGATGCGTTCGAAACTGTCGCCCGGGAAATAGTTAGCTAGACTTGGCAAAAACATTTCTCCGAGCCAATGCAGTAACACGGGAGATTTACTTTGACTGAGAATACTTGAATACACTTTTACGTAATCGTCGGCGCTAGCATTGTTCAGCGATAGCTGCGTGATAGGCAAAATAACTGGCAATCCACCGTGATGAGCAATGAAATTTACTTGCCAGGCTACGGCTGTAGCGAGTGCGTCTAAATCGTCGGTGGCGGCAATGTGGTCAGAGCTAGCGCCAGCTACAAAACCGTTTTCCAATTTTAAACTGGCGGTACTAGTGATTAACCGCTTCGCGATGTCCCAGCCTAACTCAAAGCGTTGTGCGGTGTCCATTGCCTCGGCGATGCCGAAGCCGTGGTTGTCTAGAAATGTTCTTTGCGCTGCCGTAGCTTGCCAATTGATGTCATCGCCTGATTCACTGTTTACCACAATGTGGGCGGCGGCATAAACGCTACGCACTGCCGCTGGCTGACCGTCCATGGCAGAAAGTTGGTCGGCGTAAGATTGTAAATCCATTAACTTAGTTGTTCAAAAAATACCGG
>JAPKEZ010000178.1 GCA_028821845.1 Planctomycetota bacterium
TCGCGTTGACCACGGCGGCGTTTTCGTTCAGGGAGTTTCGGAGTCATAGTAAATGAGAAAAGCCTTGGCGCGACATGCACACCAAAGCTTTTGCGACTTAATTTAAAATCGGATTAGTAGCGATCTTGACGACGTGCGCGTTCTGCGCGACGGATCGTTTGGATACGCTCTTTGCCTGCAAGGCGGCGCGCGGTTTTCGCTTTCATGTGAAATTTGCGATCTTTCATTTCTGCGAATAAACCAGACTGGTTGCATTGGCGCTTGAAGCGGCGTAGTGCTGCTTCAAGAGATTCGTTTTGACGGACTTGGACCTTAATCATCGGTATTGTATTCTTTGTATTTGCGGGGTATCCTGCAAACAAGGTCAGATAGTGTAACCTATATCACCAAAACCGTCTACACACTGTGAGCTCAACTAACGAGAAAAAGCACGAAAGCCTAGAAGGAGAAGTGCTCTCCATAATTTTCCAGAGCGAAGATAGCGGTTTTGCCGTGGTGAGTCTTCGGGATAATAATGTAGCGGTCACGGTAGCGGGCGATTTCTCACCAGTAGCATCAGGCGAGTACCTCAAATTGCACGGCAGCTGGTCTGAGCACCCCAAGTTTGGCAAGCAGTTTAAAGCTACTTGGAGTGAAAAAACAAGCCCTACGACTTTAGATGGCCTGAAAAAGTACTTATCGAGTGGTGCATTCGAAGGCGTAGGCCCCGATATGGCCAAGCGTATCGTCGATCATTTTGGCGACAGCACCATGAAAGCGCTCGAAGGTGGGTCTAAAACATTGCAGGCGGTTAACGGTATCGGCCCAAAACGCGCATCCACCCTCGCTGAATTGTTCAAGGAAGGTAGCGCCCGCCACCGCGTGATGGCAGAGCTACGCGGATTTGGCCTGAATGCCAGTCAGTCTAATAAGCTGTATGAGATGTTTTCTGCCGAAGCCATCAACCGAATTCATGCCGACCCTTACGCTTTAGTTATTTGGGTGCGCGGTATCGGCTTCAAAACTGCCGACCGCATCGCCATACAAATTGGCATCGAGCGCGATTCGGCGATTCGCGCTGGCGGCATTTGTGCGCACCTGCTTAACGAAGCAAAAAGCGAAGGGCATTGCTGCCTTCCTGAAAGTAATGTGATTGCTTCTTTGTATTCATCAGACTTATCCGAGCAATCAATAATTGAGGGAATTAAATCGGTTATCGGAAATGGCCGAGTGATTTTAGAGCCTGCAGCAGGTGACAATGGCGTGCCCTGCTTTTACTTGCCCGAGTTGTTAAACGCCGAAATATCCGTCGCAGAAAACATCAAGCGCTTGCAAGGCTGTAATGAACAAATTGCGGCGTCATTCGATGAAGTAGAAAATGTAATTGCGCGTACCGAATATCCACCAGATGAATCACAGCGCTTGGCGCTTGACACAGCGTTGGCTGAATCATTTTGCGTCATCACTGGTGGCCCGGGTACTGGCAAAACTACAACCATGCGTTTGCTGTTAGAGGTGTTACACACTGCAGGCGTCCAAAGAATAATGTTGGCCTCGCCAACGGGTCGTGCAGCTAAGCGTTTAGCCGAAGCAACCGGACACGAAGCCTCGACGATTCACCGCTTGCTAAAGTTCGACCCCATGAGTGGTCAGTTTTCTAAAAACGAAGAAGACCAGCTTGAAGTTGATTACCTAGTCATCGACGAAGTTTCAATGATGGACCTCAAGCTATGCGCGGCATTGCTAAGCGCGGTCCCCGACAACGCAAAGGTGTTGTTCGTCGGCGACGCCGATCAGTTGCCATCAGTCGGCGCGGGCGCAGTGCTGCGCGATTTCGTCGCCTCTGCAAATATTAAGACGTCGCGGCTCGAGCGCATTCATCGTCAGGGCAAAGGCAGTGGCATTGTCTCCGCAGCTCACGCCATCTTGAACGGCGAAATCCCACAAACGGTGCAAGGCGATAATGGCATCGGTGATTTCTTTATTTCGTATCACGACGATGCCGAGCAAGCCACCGATGTATTACAGAAAGTCATTACCGAACGCATTCCCGACAAGTATGGCATTGATATTGATAAAGACTTGTTAGTGCTGTCGCCAATGTACCGCGGCGCACTAGGGGTTAACGATTTAAACGATAGATTGAGTCATAGTTTAAATCCAAATGGCAATGGGCCAGTATGGGCGCGCGGATTACGCGTCGGCGACAAAGTCATGGTCACGCGCAATGATTACGACCGCGAGATTTTTAATGGCGACACTGGCAAGGTGAG
>JAPKEZ010000179.1 GCA_028821845.1 Planctomycetota bacterium
GTCTGGATTTTGCGCGAGGACATGTGCGCTGGCAATATGCTGAAACTTTTTAGGAGTTACGGGCGCGTTGGGCGTGCTTGCACAAGAGATCAAGTGGAGAAGCCCTAATACCAACAGGAGGTGTCTGAAAGTGAAGCTAATCACAGTCCAAGTATGGTCTGTAAACCATTTGAACAACTCCAACCCGCGCCACTCGCTGCTGGGTCATTACGCACCCACGCCTGCCAGTAATAACTCTTGCCAATCAATGCCGAACGATTAGGTACGGTGCCTTGCATGCTCGCATTGCCATTCGCATCACTGCTTAAATTGTAAACCTGGGAGTAATCCACCAACAACTCTGCGCCATCAAAAGCTAAAGAGTTAGCTGCATCGCCAAAGAGTAAATATAGTGGGCTACTCGACATTATTTGACTGATTTGTAATTGCACTTGACTGCCTAGCACCGGTGCAGCGTTCGCTGTCAATAGCGGTACTCCGTTAGAGCCAGCCTTGCCGCTACCGTAGCTAACCAATGCCGCTGAATTACTGCCGCCAGCAAAGCTTAGTAAGTTGTCGCTAACGTCTGAATTGGAATTACCGTTAGCGTCATATGCCGTGATCCGAATGAGGCCCAGCGAAGTAGGCGTAGTAGGGGACGTCCAGGTGCGCGCGCCTTTTTGACTTAAGCCTGTTGCGATGGATGACCAAGTGGCACCGCCATCGATGGAGTAATCTAAATCGACGCTGCTTACTTCGACAGCATCGTCACTTGACCACGTAATCGAAATGGAATCTGCTGCGGCGTAACTACCTGAGTTCGGTGCGCGTAAATACGCCGACGGAAGTACGGCGCTGCTCGCTTCTGGGACATGCATCATGATGCAATGTAAAACTCCGGCGCTGGTTACCACCGCATCGGCATTAATCGGCACGATAGTTTTTCCTGGGCATGCCGCTTGCCAGATGCTTAAGGCCTGTGCGTTGTACTGTGCTACCGAGCTATTAGAAAACTGTGGCACCATCACGCAATCATTCATGATGACCGCATTGGCATAGGTGTAATGCACTCCGCCCCAACCACTACTGCGCAGTGCCGGTATCCGTATGACATTAAATCCCTTGGCAGCCATGGTGATAGCTGCAGCGTCGCAAATTTGCGCTTGGGTGCTAGACGTTTGCGTCGGCCATTCGCTAATAATTACCGTGTTGTCATCGACGACAATCATCCACATGTCTAAGTGCTGTGTTGAATCGACACTGGTCGGGAATGGATCAAAGATGGTGATGTTTAAATTCTGGTAATCGAAAAACTTAGTCTTGATTTGCGCTTCTGATAAATTGCTATTCTCGTTGTTAATCAAACGCGTTAAATAACCTTCGCCCAAAGCGTCTAGGTGAAAGTTACCGCCACCATGTGTCATGTCATGGTCATAACGGCATTGGTCCATGTAGTTGCCGAAGAAAGTGGAGAAAGCGTTGTCGTTATTACGCGGCCGGTTGTAGTCGTGATCGACAATCGCGCGCACTCCGTTTTGATAAATGTAACGTGGCCCATAATCGCGAATCCAGATAGAGTCGGTGGTCTTGACTGGAAACTCAACCATGCTCATATTCACACCTTCACTCTGCAGCTTACTCGTCGCGCTTGAAATCTCACTGCTGGTATCGACCACACAATAAACTTTGGCATTGCCATAATTTGTCGCTGCGGCCGCCATTTTTGCAAGAACCGTTTTTTGTGAACTAGTGCCTTCGTACGCAATTAACATTCCATCCATCGGCGCATACTCTGGCAAACAAAATACCGGGCCATTTGGCGCATCGGTGGCCGCTGCTGGGCGCACCAAGTCATTCTGTCGTAACCACTGGCTTTCGGCAAAGCTTAGTGAGCGTGGTACGTCACTGCCTTCTGGGTAGGAAGGAGCTGTAGCCTGCGCAGTGCAAAGTAAGATGAGGAGAGGAGTTACAATCATTTTCTGCATTACAAGCATATCATTGTTATGATGTCGCGATGTTGATAATTTCCATCATTACCATGTTGTGTTGTGCTCAAAGTACCCAGGACACAACTCAGCAGCTTGTCGATAGCCTCAACCTTGAGTCATACAAAACGACTCTCAAAACGCTTACTACCTTTGGAGATCGCCGTCAGGGCACCGCGCGTAACCGTGCGGCCTGCGGGTGGATTGAAGAACAAGTTAGCAGCTACGGCTACACTAATTC
>JAPKEZ010000002.1 GCA_028821845.1 Planctomycetota bacterium
AGGTGAATCTAAGGCCCTGATTGTATTCTATTTAGGCCATTTAGCATGTATAAATCAGCAAAAAACGTGCCAACATTAGACATTGATGGCCCATATTGCATGTTATAGTCAATAGTATGATTCTAACACTCATTCTCCTTGCTGCGACACAGCTTACTGGTAACGCGCAATTTGACGTCCAGGCCAACACTTTCACCAACAACCGCCAAACAGAAGCGAGCATCGCCACCAACTCACAGGGAAATGTTTTGGCCGTCTGGGGTTCAAGGCGCCAAGAACAAGGCTCTTTTGGTGTATTCGCACAATACCTCGACCCACTAGGGCGCCCTATTGGCACTGAAATTCACGTCAATCAGTACCTCCCTCGCGAGCAGGCCAAGCCATCTGTTTTTATTGATGACAACGACGTTGCTTGGGTTTTTTGGCGCTCAATCGGGCAAGACGGTGCTGGCACTGAAGTTTACGGACGCCGTTTTGATGTGCGGAATCGCACATGTACCGCACAGTCTGACGAATTTCGCGTGAATAGCGACATCGTTGGCAATCAGCGCGATGGCGTTTGTTGCGCCCTGCCTAACGGCAACATTATGGCTGCCTGGGTAAGCGAAAAAAATAACGTAAATACACTTTTTGGGCGTATTTTCGACCATCAAGGGCAACCATTGAGTGAAGATTTTGTTCTACACTCAAACGATGGACGAGGCCTTAATCTTGTTTCCTTAGCCCCCCACCCAAAAGGCGTTCTTGCCGCATGGGCCTGTACTGATCTGAGTGGATCGCCAGAGGGTATTCAGGGCAGTCTAATAAACTTCGATGAGGCCCAAAACATGTCTCAAGAGTTGTTCTCGGCTCACGATGGCGCTTCGTCACTAGCTTTTGAGCCGTCCATTGACTCTGCAAATGACGGCTCTTTCGTCGTTAGCTGGATGAGCACCATCGATGGCAGCCAATTCGATGTCACCGCGCGTCGCTTTAATAGCGATCTCAGTCCTGCCGCTGACGAGTTTATCGTGCCTGGAGCCAACAGTGACATGCGCTCAGGTGGACAAGTTGCAGTTGCTGCCAACGGCGAATTTGTTGTTGCCTACACAGCTCACCAAAACAAACTCTGGCGCGGCCCTGGACACCGCCCTGACGAGATGGCTTCTGTTTTTGCACAAAAGTACTCCGCCGACGGTGAACTTAATGGCGAAACACTCCGTCTAAACATTTTTGATGAGGGCGAGCAAAACTTGCAAGTCGGACACAACGGCAAACACCTACTTTGGTCATCGCAAGATCAAATCATCGCGGCATGGCACGGTAACACTGGCACCGACCATCGCGCAGTTGGCCTCAGCTTTGTAGTACCAGAATCACTGCAGCCAGAAAAACCAGAAGCAGTAGTTGCCCGCGCCGCCGGCTCCGACCTAGAGCTAAGCGACGTTTATGGTAATGAAGCTAAACCTGTTTACGACCCATTCTTTGTCGCACCAGCACCGACTACCCCACCGATGGCTCTCGGCGGCACCGGCGGTTTCCAAGCATTCAGCTCAACAGGCTGGACACCACCTGACCCTGATTTAGCAGTTGGCCCCAACCATATAGTTGCCGTAGTAAATGGCGGCATTCGTATTTTTGACAAGAGTGGTAATCAAAGTTATTCCAATAGCCTTGTGAGTTTCTGGAGCTCAGTAGGCGCCGGAGGGTTCGTTTTTGACCCGGTCGCTTTATATGATACGCACACTCAACGCTATGTTGTCGCTGCAGCCGATGGTGCCGGAACCAACGACGCTATTTGTATCGCTATATCTGACGACAACGATCCGAATGGCACATGGCATAAATACCGCTTCCCTGTAACTTCGACTTGCGTGTTCCTTGATTTCCCGAACATGGGTGTCAACAAAGATGCACTATTCTTAGCAGGCGATTGTTTTAGCGGCGGCGGCAACAGAATTTTCATGTGGGATATGAGCAAACTAATCAACGGCTCTTCAGTCACCATGAAGCAAAAGCAGTGCTCAACTAGCACACAATCTCTTGGTGCAACAAAAAATTACGACGCTACAAGCACCGCCGCTTACTTTGGCACAACTTACGCTGGCAGTTCGACTCAAATTATGTTGCGCGCAATTACAGACCCAAATGGTAGTCCGGTTTTACACAGCAAATACCTGTCAGTGCCATCATATAGCTTTCCACCAAATGCCAGTCAAATGGGAACCTCTAATCAAGCTTCAACCATCGACTACCGCATCAAAAGCGGAGTGGTACGCAATGACACACTGTGGTTGTGTCACAATACTGCTAACAACAATGCCTGTCAGGTGCGCTGGTATGAAATCGACTTAAACGGTTGGCCGACATCAGGCTCATACCCGTCATTGGCGCAATCAGGAACCCTCAATTATGGTAGCGGACAACACACTTGGTTTGGAGACATCAACGTTAGCGCAAGTGGCGCCGCGGCTATTTCATTCTCACGTTCATCGTCATCGCAATACATTAGCATTGAATCGGCCCTCCGCACTGCTTCTGACCCAACCGGAACTTTTCGTTCACCAGAACTTTTACAGTCTAGTACTTCACCAGAAACTGGCAGTCGCTGGGGAGATTACTCGGGACTCGAAGAAGATCCAGCTATCCCGGGAAAATACTGGAGCCACAACGAATTCAGAACATCAGGATGGCGTACCTGGATCGGTGAATTTGAATTACCACACGACTTAGATTTAAGTGTTAGCTCAATCGCCGCTGGCGGACTATCTGCATTCACTGCCACCAATGGCACTGTTGGAGAAAACATTTACTTCTTAGTATCGCTCAACTCTGGTGCCTATGCCCCGCCGCAACTCGGGGGGCTGGCTCTTGACCTAGCGCAACCGATTTATCATGTTGGCACAACCAGCGTAAACGCTTTTGGCATAGCTGGAATTAATGTCAGCATCCCGTCTAATGCACCCGTTGGTGCAACAGCTTATGTGCAGGCAGTTGCCAAGCGTGGCGTGGGCGGCAACGCCTCGGTTAAGTCTAACTTAGTAGCCGAAGTGATTAACTAGTATGTCTTTGCTTTAATCTGCAGCGACATATGCCGATCGGAATCTGTAACAATTTTGTAATTACGGATTCCGATTTCTTCTGCAAGAGCATCCAGCTCGTCCTGACGTAGTGCGGCACATAACGAGGCGTAAAATAAATCTTTAGCGTGTTGTGATTCTTCGCCGGCATACATTTCTACCAATTCGCTGGCGCGTTGCTCACTATCGGGGCGAAACAGATCTCGAATCAACAGCATGCCTCCTGGCTTTAACACGCGCCATGCTTCGCGCAAAAAATCGATTGGATCAGGAATGTGATGCAAAATAGAATTCGAAAACACACTGTCAAAGCTGTTGTCATCGGAGCCGATACCTTTAGCATCAGCATGCACGAACTCGACTTGTTCACCATTGGCGCATTCTTTTTGATGCTCAAGAGCGGCTAATAGCATATTCTTAGAAAGATCAAGCGCCACCACATCAACGTGTGGACATTCGGTCACCAATTGCAACGGAATATGACCAGGGCCACAACCTATATCAAGGCACAAGCCATCGACGCCCAGTGTTTTCAAGCGCGCAATGAACAAATCGTTCACCGCACTGTGGTCCATGGCGTCGTAGGTGGCTGCATCTTCTGCAGTATCCATAACTTCGGGTTCAAGTACGCGTTGCATGAGCATAGAATACTGTTCCCCCACACTTAGAACGATGAAACTAGTCACCATCTCTCGCGATTTAGCTACGGCTTGCAATCAACTCGATTTCCCCGAACCCGTTACGCATGTATACAACCCACTGCAATACGCGCGCGCGCCACATGAAAAATTCTTGCGTAAATACGGGCGCAAGAAGCCGTCGGCAATTTTATTGGGGATGAACCCCGGACCTTGGGGCATGGCGCAAACCGGCGTTCCCTTTGGCGAGATTGCTGCCGCCCGTGATTTCCTTAACGTCGCTGGCCGAGTAAAACAGCCTGACTTGATTCACCCCAAACGCCCCATTGAAGGCTTCGGCTGTCAACGCAGTGAAGTTAGTGGACGACGCTTATGGGGGTGGGTCGCCGATCGTTTCGAATCCGCCGACGCCTTCGCTGATTACTATTATGTATGCAATTACTGCCCACTCGTTTTCATGGAAGGAGGCGGCCGTAATTTTACTCCTGACAAATTAAAAGCCGCCAAACGCGACGAGCTATTTTCTATTTGTGACGACGCCTTGCGCAAAACCGTCGACTACTTAAAACCTGAATGGGTTATCGGTATTGGTAAGTTCGCAGAATCACGCGCGGCAAAAACTTTGGCCGACTACGATGTTAAAATCGGTACCATCTTGCACCCCTCTCCTGCCAGCCCCATGGCCAATCGTGGATGGCAACCGTACATCGAAAAACAATTAACCGCCCTCGGTTTACCAAATTAACATGCGCATTATCAGTTTAAATATGAATGGCATTCGTGCCGCCGAACGCAAAGGTTTTTACCCGTGGCTAGAGAAACAAAATGCCGATGTGATTTGTTTGCAAGAAACCAGAATTCAGCAACATCAACTCACAGAGCAAATGCTCAAGCCAAAAGGAATGCACAGTTTTTTTAACTGCGCCGAACGCCCTGGCTATTCGGGGGTCGCCATCTACAGCAAGGAAAAACCAACTCGGGTGCATGTTGGGATAGGCTGGGCGCCCTTCGACGCTGAAGGCCGAATGATTCGCCTCGATTTCGGGCAAACATCTGTAATTTCACTATATTTACCGTCTGGTTCGTCAAAAGATTCGCGGCAAGTCTTCAAATATCAGTGCATGGATAAGATTAAAGAGTACATGGACTCGATTGCCAAAACGCGACGCAGAGTAGTCATGTGCGGCGATTGGAATATCGCGCATACTGAAAAAGACCTTAAGAACTGGCGCGGCAACAAGAAAAACTCTGGATTCTTACCCGAGGAGCGCGCGTGGATGACGTCCTTATTTGCTGAGAACAAGTGGCGTGACAACTTTAGAGACTTGTATCCCGACGTGGAGGGTGATGGATATACATGGTGGTCAAATCGGGGGAACGCTTTCGCCAACAATACTGGGTGGCGCATCGATTACCAGATATGCACTTCCAACATTGCAAAAAAAGCCGTGAGTTCAGGGGTTTTTAAGGATGAAAGATTTTCTGACCATGCCCCATTAATTGCAGACTATGCGCTATAGTGAAAGTCATGAAATTTCCCCTTCCGCTCATCTTTGTTCTTGCTGCATCACCTCTTGCCGCGCAGAACGTTCAATTTTCTAGCCAGTTAGACCAGCCAAACAATGTCATCGGTTGGGACGTAACCTCAAGCCTTGGTACTATTAATGTTTCCCCTAGCACTTTCAAGATGGGAGGAACCTTTGATTTTATGCTGGATTCAGTAAATAGCCCATTTCAGTCTGGGTCTTTCAATGGGGGCTTAACTTACACGAACCCAACAACATTGCACGGAGAGATGCCCAACCCATTTCCTTTCTTGCCGCCTTTAGCTGAATTTGATATATACAATCTAGAAATGGCCTATTCGGCCCCATCCTTTGCTATTGATCCTAATACAGGTGACTTTTCTGCAACCGCTACCTTCGTAGTAACTAAGGGCGACTTTGAAATGTCAGGAATACTCGGGAACTCTAGTAACTCTCTAGCCGGCACTACCGGTATTCCGACAGTGATATATGGCACAGTAAGTCAAAATGGCAGCATTATTAGCATGTGGTTTGACATGACTCTCTCTATCAGTGTCACTGACCCCGGCTCAGGCATCACGGTCGGAGTTGCTTTCACTGGTGATGTTGAATCATTCGTGTCAACTTCCGATGCTAACAGCATGCACATTGATGTGCCTTACGGACTCGCTGCTGGTGCAACGAATACGATACAGTTCTCAAATGGCACTCCCAACGGTACTATTTACCTTGCAGGCTCTGCTCGAGGTCGTGGAACATTCTCGATACCTTCATTCGGCGTCGATCTTGGCCTGAGCAATCCACGACACGCTGCAACTGCAAATGCCGACATGAACGGCAATGGAAGCTTTAGCCTTTACGTCCCAGCAAGCTTTCTTGGTTTATCAGTACTGTTCCAGGCTGTTGAGCCGGGCAGCGTATCAAACGCCGCTGGTACATACATCGAGTAAGAGTGCCCGCCATACGACAAGAAGGCTCCGTCAACATGTTTGGCGGAGCCTTCTTGTTTTTGTAAACTATGTCAATGTTGATTTCAATAATCCTTGCTTCGTTTACACAACTGCAATCTCCGGCATACGACCACGTAATTCTTATAAGTGTCGACGGACTACGCTCTGATGCACTATTAACAGATCAGGCTAAGTCTTTTCACAACTTCCAGCGCTTACTAACTGGCGCCTACACGCTAAATGGTCGAACCGACTGCGATTTCACGGTCACTTTGCCTAATCATATTGGCATGCTTACTTCTCGTTTAACAAATGGGGATGGCGGCCATCATTACACGGCAAATAGTACACCCCCCGAAGAAGCCCGCTTGATTGACACTGATGGCAAAATAATTGATAGCGTCTTCACTATCACCGCTGCTGCCAAAGTGCATTCGTCGCTAGTGGCATCAAAGGAAAAGTTTATCTTATTCAAACAAAGCTACGGCGACATGATTGATGACTACTTTATCGACTCAAATGGCGATAAGGAAATTGTTCACTTACTCAATGACTTAAAAGACCATGCGCAGCAACGCACATTCAACTTTATCCATTTCTTACACCCTGACGTCGCCGGTCATTCTCATGGATGGAACTTGTCTCCTGATTCGAAATATATGCAATCAGTAGCTGATGTCGATGCTTTACTAGGAGATCTTTTTGATTACCTCGATGCCAATCCCGAATACGCTAAGCGTACAGCGATTGTATTGACCGCCGACCACGGTGGCGGCGCGCCGCATCACAATCATCATGGCATTGGTCACTTATCGATTAATTACGTCATTCCGTTCATAACTTGGACTGGAGACGGTCAAGCTAAGGCTGACCTAATAGACCTCAACTTTGCCACCCACCGTGACCCGGGTATAGACGACCCGCGCCCGCAAATTGGGCAGCTGCCTGTTATCCGCAACGCCGATGCCGGGAACTTATGCTTATCTCTTTTAGGTATGCCTCCGATTGCAAATTCAACGCGCAACACGCAACAGAGCATCGTAATTAAATAATGCGAGACGCCATCCTCGCTATAGATCAGGGAACGACCTCGTCGCGAGTTGTTCTTTTTGGTCTTGACGGCGAAGTCCTTCAATTTTTTCAGCACGAGTTTGCGAGTAGTTACCCGCAAAGTGGCTGGGTTGAGCAAGATGCTAATTCGATATGGGAGGATGTCTTTAGATTGTGTAGCGAAGCTGTTGCATATGCTAGCCTCAATGATTTACGAATCGATTCTATGGGCATCACGAATCAAAGAGAGACTGTTGTTTTCTTTGACAAAACCACTCAGCTCGCCCTTTCTCCGGCGATTGTTTGGCAAGATCGCCGGACTACAGAAGCCTGCCGCAAGCTCATAGATGCTGGACGCAGCGAGTTTGTAAAGCAGCGTACTGGGTTGGTAATTGATCCCTATTTTTCAGCGAGCAAAATTGAGTGGGGCCTAAAACACGATAGTAAAGTTCAAGAGGCGTTGGCTAATCAAAATTTAGGCGTCGCCACTATCGATAGCTGGTTGCTATACAAATTAACCTATGGCAAGCTGCACGCTACCGATTCGTCTAACGCCTCGCGAACAATGTTGTTTGACATAGTCGAACACCGTTGGTGCGAGGAGCTACTCGCGCTGTTCGATGTTCCGCAAGAAATATTACCACGAGTCATGAACTCGATTGACGATTATGGGTCAACCGCCGATGGATTATTTGACATAACTATACCTATATGCGCACTGATTGGTGACCAGCAGTCGGCAGCCATTGGCCAAAACTGTCTCACTAAAGGTGATGGCAAATGCACTCTAGGCACGGGTGCTTTTGCCATGCAAAACATCGGCAACGAATTCTGTATAAACGGTAACGGGTTGTTAACAACAATTTTATTCAGCTACAAAGGCACTATTACCTACGCCACCGAGGGCAGTGTTTTTTCAAGTGGCAGCACAATGCAGTGGTTACGCGATTCGCTCGGCATCATCAATCATCCTCGCGATAGTGAAAAAATTTCCGCCAGCATCGACGGCACTGGTGGGGTCTACTTAGTACCGGCATTCAACGGACTTGCCGCACCGCATTGGAGTCCCGATGCGCGCGCAATGATGGTTGGTATCAGCAACAAAACCACACGCAAAGAAATCGTCCGCGCAGCGCTCGAAGCTGTCAGTTATCAATGTCATGACATTTTCTCTGGTGACCTACCAGAGTCATTGAAAGTCGATGGCGGTATGTCCGCAAACGATTGGCTGTTGCAGCACCTTGCCGATATTTTGCAATGCCGCGTGGTGCGGGCCGCCAACCTTGAAGCATCCGCCTGGGGAGCTGCACGTTGCGCTGCCATTGGGCACGGCTTATTAGACCTAGCTAGTGACGTTACAATAAGCGGCGACAGCTTCACTCCAATGATGAAAAAGGACGAGCGGCAACAACTATTAGCAGGCTGGTACGCCGCTGTCGACAGCTGTATCAAACTAAATGCCTAACTCTATACGTCCGCGCAATGCTTTGCTTACTGCCATTAAACGCATATGGTGGCTTATGGGAGCACTGCTAATCATTATGAGTGGCTTTCGCCTACTCTTCGTGATTCAGTTTGCTCACCCTGAGGTATTTACCGATTTTTTCAGCGCCTTGCCATCGGCATTCGCCTTCGGAGTATTGCACGACTTGCGAATCCTGTCATTGATTTCGCTACCAACCACTCTTTCACTTTTGTGGATGCGTCAGCGCACGCCAAAACGCTGGAGTCTTTGGTTGGGCCGCACGACACTTTACTGGACCTTCGTTATTTCATTCATTTTCATCGCACTTGGCGCTGATCAAATCTATTATTCTTACTTTCAGAGCCACTTCAACATTCTCGCCTTTGGCGCAGTTGAAGACGACGTTAGTGCCGTACTGATTAGTGCCTGGGAAACATACCCATTGGCCCTATACTTCGCAATGATTCTCGGGACCACCTATTTGCTCTACCGGGTAGTCCGCCGCGCATTTCGAGTTTCAAACTTCTTGCATATCGAAAAGCAGCCCGAGATAAAACAAGTTGAAATTATGTTCAACTGGCATTTCAGTTCTCATTTAGTATGCACTGTTATGCTTTGCTCGATATCGCTAACACCAGCCTTTGTCCAGCTTAACAAAAATTTCCCCCAATCAAACTTTGTGCGTTCAGTAAGCGAAAGTGGTGTTGAAGAACTGGCCGAAACAGTTTGGAATAGGATTCTGGAGAGAGATCTTTCTACGGCTACAAAGTTTGGGTACGCTACAGCCGACGGTGCTCTTAGCGAACTATTTCCCAACAGAACCTTTGGCGGCGAAACTCTATTCAGTAAGATACCCACGCAATATTTTAAGCCCGAGATTAAAAGTGACAGCAGACCGCACGTCGTGTTGATAGTCATGGAAAGTTTAGCCACTCATCTATTGCGATTCCAAGACAGTAACTTCGATTTGCTTGGCAGCGCCAAGCAACATTTTGAGAACGGTGTTCTCTTTGAACGCTTCCTGCCAGCTGACAATATTTCTGCAGGAAGTATTCTTGGTCTCTTCACCAATTTGCCTTACCGGCCAAACACCAAACAGCTATCTCAGGGCACAAGCCAGGGCGCTACCTTTTTAACCTCATCTGCCTCGCTGTTTGCCAATCAGGGTTATGACACTGCCTTTTATTATGGCGGAGAAACAAACTGGCGAGATCTCGACACGTTTTTACCTTTACAAAACTACAAAGAACTCGTCGGGCAAAAAGAGATTGTAGAGCGCTACCAACTAAACTTAGAAAAAGATGCCGCTCCATGGGGGATCTGGGATGAGCATTTGTTCCGCGCGGTAGGCGATCGATTAAAGGAAGCACAGAGTCCTACATTTATGATTGTGTTTACCACCACCAATCATCCACCAAATCAGTTGCCGGCCAACTCTGACCTGCCAAAATTAAACCCAAGTAAATCTTTTTTACAGCTGGCCGCTGGCGACCAAGGTTTAAGTTCAATACAGCAGCAGCAAATTTTAACGTATCAATATTCAAATCATCAACTAGGTGATTTCCTCGACGACTTAAAGACAAGCGGGCTCGCAAAAGACACGGTAATTGGCATCACCGGAGACCACACCGCTGGCATGGGCATCCCTTTTGCCCAGAGCGAGTTGATTCTCAAGCGCGCCGTACCATTTGTATTACTCACGCCAGATTACATCAGCGAGCAATACCAGGCGAATTCACTCACGCCAGGCAGCCATAAAGATGTAATCCCCACCCTGTTTCATGCCGCTGGATTGGGGCATAAAGGCTACAAAGGTCTGGGCACAAGCCTACTCGACAACAGCATCTATCATTTTGGATGCAACGCCGATGGTTTCGTGATTTACGATGGTGGGCTGGCAAATATGCGCCAAAATGGATTTGATAGCTACAAATGGTCTGATAGCGGATATTTGATTAACGACGAACCTGATGATGAAAACGCTGAAATAGCCGTAAATCGCTATAGAGCGATTGTGTCGCTCACCGATTGGTTAATTTTCTCATTTTCGGATTAATTATCAGCGGAAATACGTTATTATTGATATATCCAACATGGGTAACATAATGAAAAAAACACTTAGCATAATTTTAGCTTTAGCTGGCATAGCTGTTTTCAGCTCTCCGGCATTTGGCGCACCTCAATGATGAGGCGGCGGCGGCCCCCGTGGGGGTGCTGGTTACTCGGGTCCGGGTGACACATCAAATCCAGGCGGTGCAGGCCCTGCTTCGCCTTCTACACCTACTGGTGGCGGCGTTCCAGGCGCGCCTTCGACACCAGGTGGTGGCGCAGGTCCAGCGACCCCAGCAGGCGGTGGCGCAGCAATGCCATTACCGCCGCACGGTCAAACGGCTAAAGATATCATGAAGCTAAAGTGGGATTTCCCTACTCATAATATCTACAAGCGCGAAGATACCAAAGGTGCCAACGCAACTATTGCAACAAAAATAGAAGCCGCTCTTCCAGAGCAAGAAGCTTATTTTACGATTGCAGGCGACGACCGTCGTCCGTTGCTAGTGCTTCGCGAGTGTTTGATATGTAACGGCACTGATGACGCATTACTTTCAAGTTATGAAAACAATGAAGCCGTCTTGATAGTTACTCGTTGGTTCCATTGCGTTAAGTTGCCTACAGACATTCTTAGCGACGAGCATTCATTCCATACTTTGTTCGAGGGTGACCACCCACCGCACTTATTCGTGTCGCGCTGGGATGGCAGTAATCCAATTGAATTGCGCGGAGATTTGTCTCGTAGCGAATTGTTGGGCAACATGTACGCAACCTTGAAGGCGGAATACAAAAAAGACGCAAAAAAGGCGGCTAAAGAAATAACTAAGCTCATGTATGTTTACGACATGCTTGATGAAAAGATTCAACGTCTTGAAATCACAATCGACGACGAGCTAGAAAGACGTGGCCCTAAGTCTAAAAAGCTTAAGAAGTACCGCAAGCAGCTCGAAGCCGCACAAAAAGAAATGGCAGCAGCGAAAGAAAAGGAAGCCGTGCTTTCTAACCTTCAGCTAAAGAACCCTGACGAAGCGCCAAACGCACTCGCAGAACTCCTAGAGTCGCGTAAAAACGGCCTGCCGGCTGGTCAGTAATTTATTACAATTAGGGAGATGCATCGTCACTCCCTAATTGTACGTTTCTCTCTTTTGTGCCTAGCGTTAGTCACATGTACTACATTTGCTAGCGCACAAAAGAAGAAAGACGGCGACGATAAAGAAAAGAAATATAAAGAAGATCCATACACCGAGAATATCGAAGATGTATGGCGCGTAGCTGGTTATGAAGCTATGGGTGATTTTGGCTGGGCCGACGGTCACGGTACAGTAAACATCGAAGATGCCATTGGCGAAGAAGAGTTAATCTTCATCGAAACTAAACACTTTAAAATTGGTTGCTGTTTGCCAAACTATAAAATTTCTCGCGAAGATAAAGTCGAAAAAAATAAAATAGAGGGTGAACTAGATGAATTACGCAAAATAATTCCTAATATACCTAGACGCGTAAAGGTACTCGACAAATGGTTGCGACTGCACCTTTATGCCATGCGTATCGAAAAGCTATACACTAGTATTCAGAGTATACTGCAAGTTAGCGACGATGATTTCCCGACTGGTCCTGGTCAATTAAAGAATGGTAAATACATGGGTGAAGGCCCCTACTTGGGGATGAAGTCTAAGTTCACTTTATTGCTGTTTGACAAAGAGAGTAGTGTCGGCCGTTACCGCACTGCATTCATGGGGGAAACGGGTGTTATCCCTATTCGCTTCTTGTTTCCGAACGAAGGCACTCTGCTGTATGCATGTGCTGCTCAAAACGAAGGTCTTGCTTCTGATACCACCATGCACTGCGCAATGGTGTATGCGGTTACTCAGAATCTTCTAAACGGTTATCGGCACTATGGCCAGGCGATGCCGACTTGGTTACCGCTGGGTGTTGCTCATTCGTTGGCCCGCGACATTGATCAGAAACGCAACTATTTCACCGATAAGCGGCTCTACGATTCGGAAGACAAGAACATATGGAAGTGGGACACTAAAACCCGCAAACGCGTCGATTACGATATCGCCATTCCGTATCAAGCGATGACAGCGTGGGGTTCGCCGACTTCCTTGTCTTATAACGACCACGTAATGGCGTGGGCGCGCGTAGATTTTCTGCTGAAGGAACATAAGGATTGGGTGGCTAAATGGCTGTACCGGATGCAGGACAGCTATGCTCCAACCCTAGTTCCGTCTGCTGAGCAACTTGTAGAGCGCGACAAAGAGACCGTGGCAGAGATATTTGTCTTTGAAGATGGTGACTTCGAGTCAGTTTGGCAGCAGTGGGTTAAAAAAAATTATAAAAGAAAATAGCAATTTTATGCTTTAGTAAAGCGATTTAAAGCCGCAAATGTGTGCGAGGGAGACCTCGTAACGTCATGCGACTTCAAAAACTTTTACTACTAGCACTGCTAATAACTGTACTTCCGGCCTGTGGGGCTGCTGGTGAAGATTCGCATAATAGTCCGCCAAATAGCGGCCCTGATGGAGATGCGAATGAGCCCATCTATCCACCAGACGTACTGTCTGGTCCTGCTACTTTTTATGTTGATCACAGTAGTGGAGCGAACGATGTTCCTCCAGGAGATGCTGCAAAGGGTTTTGCGAGTGCTCATACTTCTGAGGGACTCATGCGCGAACTGAATGACACAGGCACTGCTGGTGGGCTATTACGCCATGATCTGCGGGTCAATATTCCTCGCGGAGGTGTGCCAACCTCACTCTTGGAAGGCGAGAGAATAGGGCTCTAAACCTGGATAACCGCGATGGGAACTCCTCTCGATCAATCTCCTTCTACGGAGGGCGAGGAATACAACTCTGGCCTAGCGCCCTACGCACGCTGGACCCCGATGAGCGCTGATATCTGGGCAGATACGGTTGTCACTATGCTCGAGAATTACGAATCGCGTAACGGGTTCGTGCCTAACTTTGTAGAAATATGGAATGAGCCAGATCGTCGTGAATTTTACAACGGAGACATCGCGGACTACTTGGAAGTCTACACAGCTACTTCTCAAAAAATTAAATTCCGCTGGCCGGAGATACAAGTGGGCGGAATGGGACTGGCCGGGTACAGGTCAGAAATGGGCGGAACTCAATCGGCAATCTTGTCGTTAATAGATCATGCCGCTGCCAATAATCTACCTTTAGATTTCGTGTCTTGGCACCATTACACCATTGCCAATGGCCTGCAGTACTCAGGATTTTTAGAAGAGGTACGACAACGCTTGAGCAGCTACAACATGTCGGAGGTTAAATTAATAATTTCTGAATGGAATATTTATCCATCGCCGAATGCCGAGTTCGATCGTGGACATAATGCTGCTAACTACGCAGGGTTTCAAACTACAGCTCGCGAATTAGGGCTGGACGGAAACATTATGTTCGTACTACAAGATATAACGCGAGGTAATGCTAGCATTGGTGACTTTACTGGAAACGGCATGGGCTCGATAACTGAACACGGCATCAAAAAGCCAGCCTTTCATGTTATTGAAGCGATCCAAGCAATGTCGAGTGAACCTATGCTTACAACAATCCGCCCGGAGAATGAACTCAGCGTAAATGTTTATGCAACGAAGATGGGCAACCGCGTACGGTACGTTGTTAGCAATGATTCCGTCCCAGGCGAATGGGTATGGGCGAATAGATTACGCGACGCCGGCCTGGCCCCTGGTTACTTGTGGACGCTTTACTCTAACGCATCAGAGAATAATGGGAATTCACACAGACCGACTAACGTCGAATTACTTGATGAGGGAATGGCAGAATTAGAAATTACTGCCATCCGCGAAATCGAAGACGAATTGAATATGTCATGGATTTTTAAAGGAAAAGATCGCCCAGTTGAGATTGTCTTTGGCGGAGACCAACTTCCAAGCATATCTAATGTTCGCCGTTTTGATAGCACTCACAACAACTTTGCTGATCGCGTCGAAGAAATAATGCCTTACCTTGTGCAGACTGAAGAAAACGCGAAATGGTATGCGCAGAATGAGGCGGCAGACTACCTTGGCACTTACGGAATTATTGTTAGCCCTGAAGAACTCGCTCTTTACGATGACATACAGCAATGGGCTCTAGAAAATGATGTGCCGCAAGGCATCGTTAGCAGCGCGATAAGTGTTTACCAAAAATCATTTGCTGAAGGACGTTTATTTGATGTGGATTTATTGAATCACTTACCACAAATGAGTGTCAACTCAATGACGGCCAGAGAGGCTAACGTGACGTCTGTCGCCGGTTCAGTGGCCTTTCAAATGGAACCGAATTCGGTTGTCATCTTTGATCTCTACCTTTAATCAGTCGGCTCTGTAATACCAAACACCAAGCTGTCCCTCGGTTTCTTCAACCGCCATGCGCATCGAATGCACTTCCATATCTGCGAAGTTGTGCTGCAATTTTTTCAGCAACAAACGGCCAACGTAGGCAGCAAGATTTTCAGCCGAAGTATTGTTCACCGGCAAGATAATGATATCTGCACTGGGCGCAGCGTAGTAGCGTTCGCGATAATTGATTTCGACAACTCCATCATCGCGAGTACTGTGAGTAAGCTCGGAATGTTCACCTGGAATCAGCCAACGTTCGTCTAAAGAATCGACAATTTCGCGAATGAGTGGCTTAACCTGGGTGAAGTCAATCACTAACCCAAACTGCGACAAGCCGCCAGACACTTCGCAGAACACCCGGTAGTTATGGCCATGTAAGCGTTCGGCGCTGCCATCGGGGAATATCAAAAAGTGTGCCGCTGAGAACTTCAGGTATTCCTTTTTTATTTCTATTGCCCAGCGTTCCATTTTATATTTTAATATCGGCTAAAGAAAAGACCGGGCCTTGGCTGCATGTCGTCGCGTAGGGCCAATCAGAGAATTTTCCCTCGACACTAGTAGGTACCGGGCAAGAATTGCAAACTCCGAAGCCACATCCCATATAAGTTTCTAGGCTTAAAAAAGAGGTGAGGTTGCGCAAACGAGCGAAATCGGCAAATGCATGCAGCAAGCCCTCTGGGCCACATGCTACAAATATGGACTTGCTTGAAATACGTTTCTTATCTAGCTCGACTGCAAGACAAGCAATGACGTTGCCTTTGAAGCCCTGACTACCATCGTCCGTTGAGTAATGAGTATTAATACTTAACTCATCGAATGACTTATGGTCAAATAAATGCTGCTGCGTACGTCCGCCAAAAAACATGTGAGTGTTTTCTGGTGCGCCAAGCGCGATGCGTTGTTGAGCATACATTAGAAACGGTGCGCTACCAACACCTCCGGCAACCATGACTACGTCTTGATCAGCGGCAGCGACATCGAAACCGTTGCCCAGCGGCAATAAACAGCGTAGCATGGTGCCAATGGGTGCTTCGACTAAGGCTGCTGTGCCCTTTCCCATTTTTTGGACAAGAAAAGTAAATATATTTAGCTCAGGCCGCTCATAAACTGAAAACGGGCGCGCAATAACTGTTGGCGAATTTTCAGATAGCGACAACATCGCGAATTGCCCAGGACGCAAACCATCAGCGATGCCGTTGATTTCGACGTCAATAACCCAAGCCTGCTCGCCAACCTCTCGGCTAGCGACGATGGGTGCTAAAACTACTTGGGAGCTATCTAAGGCTGATGCCATAGGCTAATTGTAGCCTCGCGCAGGATTACAATGTAGCTGTGGTTTATTCCGACAATCCAATAATCGCAAGTGGCGTGGTGCTTTACTCAAGAAACGCTAGTGGGTGTACTTTTTTGCTCTTGCAAAGTGCTCGCCATCAGACATGGGGCTTCGCCAAGGGGCACGTCGATGGCGACGAAACATTATTGCAGTGTGCCCTACGCGAGGTGTCCGAAGAGACTGGCTACAAATTGTCGAGCGGAGATGTATTCGATATTTTCAATGATTGCTCTACGTATACTCTACCTAAAAGCGGCGAGCTGAAGCGTACTGTAATGTTCGTCACGCGTAATCCGGTAGTAGCGAACGATCTGAAAATCTCTGATGAACATCAGCAAGCTAAGTGGTGCAACCTAAGCGAAGCACTTGAATTGCTTGAGCACCAGCAATCAAAAAGTTGTCTGCTACGCGCTGCCGATTGGCTGCAACTCAATTAATGGATACCTCCGAGGCAAATGACATCCTTAATGGAGTTGATGAGGATGGCGAGTCTTGGCCTCAACATTGCCGCCAAGTGGCACGTGTATCTCGTTGTTTGGCCGATGCCCTAAACAATTGCGGCACCGATATAGATGCCGAATTATGCGAGCGCCAGGGCCTATTACACGACATTGGACGCAGTAAAACTCACGGGCCACTTCATGGCTGGACAGGATTCACCATGCTACGAGGTCTCGGACATTCTCCAGAAGCGCGTGGATGCCTTGCCCATTGGACTAAAGGTCGTCGCCAGGAAGAACTAGAGGCGGTGCAGATGTGGAAACCGTCTTTTGTGGCGCGGGTATTTGAGGTGTTCGAGCAGCGACCATGGGATATTTACGATTCGGTGGTTAGTGCGGCCGATTCTTCGGTGCGTCATACAGAGATTGTGTCGATTGAAGCACGCCATCAAGATTTATTCGATCGCTACGGCGATTCCATTTGGATGCGCCGTGCTGCCGAACTTGCGCATATTCACGCCACTGAGTTGGGCGATATATTAAAATCTCCGGTCGCAGAGCTAATAAGCCCTCTCTACGGCACCGAATAATGACTACCACCCAGCCACTTCACGGCCTCGACGCCTTCGCCTTGCCCATTCGTCAAGCAGTTTGTGCTGCCCTCGATGTTAATCTCGATTTGATTTCACTCGAACGACCACGGCAAGAAGAGTTGGGAGAATTTGCGTTGCCATGTTTTCGTTTCGCGAAGCAAGCGCAAATGTCGCCACCTGCTTTGACAGCGAAATTGGCAGACGAATTGAGTATCGACAACGTCACCTGCGAGGCCGTTGGCCCGTTTTTGAATTTCAGAATTGGGGCAAAGGCATTGGCGCAAGCCATTGTCACTTCGGCACAGAGCAGCACTTATGCTGGCGGAGATGAAGGCTTAACGACTCTAGTTGAATTCTCGTCACCAAATATTGCCAAGCCAATGCACGTCGGGCATATGCGCACCACTGTAATTGGTGCAGCGCTTAGTCGCATTTTTTCCCACCTTGGCCACGACGTAAAACGAATAAATCACCTCGGCGACTGGGGGTCACAGTTTGGCAAATTAGTAGCCGCATGGCAACGTTGGGGCAGCGAAGAAGAACTAAACGCTACACCTATTGAGCACCTACTCGAGTTGTATGTGCGTTACCACAAGGAAGAAAAGGAAGACGAAACTCTAGCGGCTGATTCAAAGAAGTCTTTCCAAGAGCTAGAATCTGGCGAAGAAAACAAAACGCGCGCTACTTGGAGAAAATTCACTGATATTTCGTTGGCTGAATTCAATAAAGTTTACGCCCGCTTTGGCATCGAGTTTGACTACTTACGCGGCGAGTCTTGGTACGAGGACCAACTCAACGACATGATTACTTGGTTGGACGAATGCGGCGTAACTGAATTATCAGATGGCGCAACTATCGTAAATCTTGAAGAGCAGGGTATTAAAACCCCAAGCTTGGTCAAGACTGCTCATGGTACAACTCTATACGCCACTCGCGACTTAGCAGCTGCTAAATCGCGCTGGGAAGAATTCTCTTTCGACCAATCGCTGTATGTCGTTGGCGCCGAACAAACGCTGCATTTCCAGCAATTAAAGGCGGTACTGTCCCGTTGCGGGGTCGAGTGGGAACAACGCATGGAACACATTCCTTTTGGCTTGATTCGCCTTACCGAGGGTAAACTGTCTACGCGCGAAGGGCGAGTCATTGCCCTGAGTGACGTGCTCGATCGCTCGGTTGAACTTGCCGCTAAATCAATCGAAGAAAAAAATCCTGAGCTACCAAACAAAGAATTAGTTGCCGAGCAAATTGGTTTAGGTGCGATTGTGTTTCACGACCTCAAGCACCAGCGCCAAAAAGATGTGGTGTTCGACTGGAAAGAAGTTTTATCTTTCGAGGGCGACACAGGCCCGTATCTGCAATACACTCACGCCAGGTGTTGCTCGATTTTACGTCGCGCCGACAAAGATGTACCAAGCATCAACGACATTGATTTTTCAATACTAGAGGGTGGGCGTGAACTTTGGGTTGCCATTGGGCGCCTGCCGCAAGCCACCCGCGAAGCTGCTATTAAACGCGAACCGATGTTGATTGCTAACGCATTGTTGAAAATAGCTGCAGCGGGGAACGGTTTTTATCGTGACAACCAAGTATTGGGCACGGGCGATGATAATTTAGAAAGCGCGCGTCTAGTTGCGATTGATACTTTGCGTAAAACATTGGCGCTTGGCATGCGGTTACTTGGTGTGCCTGCTCCGCAAGAAATGTAATATGGCTATCGACTTAAAATCTTTTGTGCGCGACATCCCAGACTATCCTACCCCAGGGATTGTCTTCAAAGACATTACACCATTACTGCAAAACGCCGATGCCTTGCGCCAAGCAATTGCGGAGATGGTGGTTATCGCCAAACAATACGATATTACGCATATCGCCGGCATTGAGTCCCGCGGCTTCATTTTTGGCACTGCCCTTGCCGTTGAGTTGGGTTCAGGATTTTTACCAATCCGTAAGCCAGGAAAACTGCCTTGGAAGACTTTCGCCGAAGCTTACGATCTAGAATATGGTAGAGATAAGCTCGAAATTCACGTTGATGCCGCTGCGGCTGGCGAAAGGGTACTCTTAATCGACGATTTAATAGCAACCGGTGGTACTGCCGGGGCCGCAGTAAAGCTAATACGCCATACTGGTGCAGAAGTTGTGGCGTGCTGTGTGCTAATCGAGCTCGAATTCCTGAATGGCTTCGAAAAAATGCACGGTGTGCCGCTGCATTCGCTTATTAAAATTAGTTGAGCTAAGTGTAGCGACTGGGCTCTGCCTACAATAAACTTTGACTATGGCTGATGCCACCACCGACCCTGCAGGCGCCCCGCAAGTTTCTACCGAAGAACTTTGGGTAGAGCTGAAACGTACTAACGATGATGAAATTCGTCATGAGATTGTGCGTCGCCATCAACCCTTGGTGCGCTACCTTGCCGAACACATGGCTCGAAAATTGCCGCGCTCGGTTGACGCCGACGATCTGGCGCAGGAGGGTTCATTCGGGTTAATGGATGCCATCAATAAATTTGACCCCGAGCGAGGCATTAAATTCAAAACCTATTGCTCTACGCGAATTCGTGGAGCGATTCTCGATTCGTTACGTGCGCAAGATTGGGTACCGCGCTTAACTCGACAACGCGCGGTGAAGATACAAAAATTCACTGCCGATTTTGTAGAAGAAAACGGACGCGAGCCATCACTAGAAGAGATAGCAGAAACTCTTGATATCCCAATGAAGGCGGTTAAAAACGCGCAACCATTGGCAATGAATCAAGCATCGGATCGCCGTCCACAGCCTAACGAAGATTACGATAACAATCTCGATAGCATTAGCGAATCTAAAGAAGACAACCCCTTCGATTCAGCGAATAAGAAGGATTTAGTAGCGGTTATTACCAATGAACTTGGCGAAAAAGAGCGTTCAATCCTGCAGATGTATTACATTCAGGGTTTGACTTTGCGTGAGATTGGCAGCGCGTTATCAATTACTGAATCGCGTGTTTGTCAAATTCACTCTAACGTGATTAAACGCCTGCGCACTAAGCTTAAAGGCGATGCCGACAAGTTCTCAGCTTAAGCGGCTGATCGCTAAATTGCCTGCGCGTCGTTTGTTCGCGCGCGACATCGAAGTTGTTAAGGAATGCGATTCAACCAACGACGAATTAAAACAGCGCATCGTTGCCGGAGAAAATATGGGCAACACTTTGTTGGTTGCTCACCATCAGCAGTCGGGGCGCGGTCGCTCAGCACGAGATTGGTGGTCCGGCGACGCAGGCGACAATTTATGTTTTAGTCTAGGATTGCGCTATAAAAATATGCCGCCGCATGTTGTTGGCCTAATTGGTGCCGTTGCGTTAGCTGATGTTTGCCAGCAATTGTTGCCCAATGAACAACTGGCTATAAAGTGGCCGAATGACATTCTACTGAACTCTGCGAAGATGGCTGGGTTTTTATGTGAGTTGCCCGCGGGTGGCGACACACTCGTGTTGGGATTAGGCGTAAACGTTCGCACTAAACCCTCAGGCGCGGACATCCCCTATTCGGTCGCTTGCTTGAATGAGTTCGGTGTAAGCTCCGAACCACTCGAATTGCTTGCATTGGTGATTTTTCGTTTCGAGGAGCTAATGATTCGCTATCAGCGTTGCGGCAGTGCTGATTTCGAATGCCGCTTTTTGAATTATTTGCAGAATTGGGCACCAAATGGTGTGCGAAATCCGTCTAACCAAAAGGTGGGCGCGTTGTTAAAATTCTCGGTCACAAATGGCTTGTCCCTTGATGTTGATGGTGAGCAGTTCACCCAACCAATGGAAACCATAAATTGCCTCGAAAGGATTGACCATGCCACGTAACGATTCCCGTACTCCTACTGACTTACGCCCACTGAAGTTCACGCGCAAATTCACCAACCATCCTGCAGGATCTGTTCTGGTTGAAGCCGGGCAAACTCGTGTGTTGTGCACCGTCACCGTCACCGAAAGCGTACCTCGCTGGCGCCAAGGCTCTGGCAAAGGTTGGCTCACTGCCGAATACGCGATGTTACCCGGTTCGGTGGTTGGTCGCAAAAAGCGCGAGCACGATCGTCGCGACGGTCGATCCGTTGAGATTCAACGCTTAATCGGACGCGCGCTGCGCGCTGCGATTGATATGCGCTCTTTCCCCAATGTTACCCTACAGGTCGATTGCGATGTTTTGCAAGCCGATGGTGGTACTAGATGCGCGTCAATATGCGGTGCCATGATGGCGCTCAGCGACGCAGCGCATCACTTGAACGACAATGGGAAACTAAAGTCATGGCCAATCAAGCATTGGCTTGCAGCTGTGTCCGTTGGCCATGTTGGCGGTCGCGCGTTGCTTGACTTAGATTACTGCGAAGACTCGACTGCCGATGTTGATATGAATGTTATTGCGACAGAAAGCAACCAAATAGTCGAAGTGCAGGGAGCTGCCGAGGGCGAACCGTTTTCTTTAGACGTTCACCACGAGTTACTTTCACTGGCCATGAAAGGCACCGCCGCCATCATCGCACAGATGAAAGAATTATCCGCCGATAAAACCGAAGTATGAGCCAACGCATCCTGCTTGCCTCGAGTAATTCTAAAAAACTGGCTGAGCTGCAATCACTATGTGAAGGTTTAGATATTGATATCCTCTCACTGGGAGATATTGACGCCGAGCTGCCAGACGTTATTGAAGACGGCGATGATTTCCTAGCGAACGCTAGCAAGAAAGCTATCGAGTTTAGTGATTTTGCATCTAAGCATTTAGGTGACGATGTCTGGACGCTTGCCGACGACTCTGGCTTATGCGCCGATTATTTAGACGGCGCTCCAGGTATTTACTCTGCGCGTTATGCTGGTGATGATAGCCCGCAGCGAGACCAGTCGAACAATGACAAGCTGTTAAGGGAAATGCGAAATGCGACTGGCGACCAGCGTAAGGCCGCATTTTGGTGTGTGATTGCTGTGGCTCATCAAGGTCAGGTGTTATTTGCCGTCGAAGGCAGCGTTAACGGCAACATTTTGCACGAAGCTGACGGAGAAGGCGGATTTGGTTACGACCCAGTGTTTTATCATGTAGAATCTGCATCTAGCTTCTCCAATCTCACCCCTGAAGCGAAGTCACGAATTAGCCACCGTGGGCAGGCGATTGCGCGATTGCGTAACGTATTAGAATCGGTAGCTAAATAAGTCATGAGCAAATCATTCCCTCCCGAGCGCATTCGCAACTTTTCGATTATCGCGCATATCGACCATGGTAAATCTACTTTGGCCGACCGCTTTTTAGAAATGACCGGCGCTGTTGACAGCCGCAATAAACAGGCGCAGCAACTCGATTCAATGGATATCGAGCGTGAACGTGGTATTACCATTAAAGCTGCTGCTGTGTCATTAACGACAACGGTCGATGGCGAAGAGTATCTGCTAAATCTTATCGATACTCCGGGGCACGTTGACTTCGCTTATGAAGTTGAAAAATCTTTGCAAGCATGTGAGGGAGCGGTGTTGTTGATTGACGCAGCGCAGGGAATTCAAGCGCAAACTGTGGCGAATGCCATGCTAGCGATGGAGCAAGACATGACCATCATCCCGGTGTTTAACAAAGTCGATTTACCACACGCGCGCCCCGAGGAATTCGCGGGCGAGCTTGAAAATACACTATTGCTTGAGCCAGAGCTGGCGCTGCACTGTTCAGCAAAAACGGGGCAAGGCGTTGACACCATCATCGAGAGTATTATCGATCGCATCGAGCATCCACAAGGCGACCCTGACGCGCCACTGCAGGCTTTGATCTTTGACGCTAAGTACGACGAATACCGTGGCATTGTGGTTTATCTTAGAATTATCAATGGCACTTTGCGTAAAGGCGATATCGCGCACACTATTGGTGTTGGCGCCGACTACGAAGCTGTTGATATCGGAAAGTTTATGCCGAAGATGGTGCCACACGATATCTTGTCAGTAGGAGAAGTTGGTTACTTCATCTCGAACATCAAGAAACTAGAAGACGTCCGCGTTGGTGACACTATAACTGTTGCTAAGGGTGAGCAAGCGGATGCGCTTAAAGGTTATCGCGAGCCGCAGCCGATGGTGTGGTGTGGCGTGTTCCCAGTTAGCTCGGGCGATTTCGAAAATCTGCGCTCTGCATTAAATCAACTAAAGCTGAACGATTCATCCATTATTTTCGAGCCAGAATCTTCTGAGGCCTTGGGCTTTGGTTTCCGTTGTGGTTTTCTTGGCTTGCTACACATGGAAATAGTACAAGAGCGACTAGAACGCGAATCTGGTTTGAGCGTAGTACAAACTGCGCCATCGGTGCCGTACCAAATCGTATTGAAAGACGGTTCCGTAAAAGATATTCGCTCGCCTGGAGCGTTGCCCGACCCTAATTTGTTCGAAGATATTCAAGAGCCAATTGTTAGCACCAATATTTTGGTACCTACCGAGTCAATTGGCGCCATCATGTCACTGTGTGCGGAACGCCGAGGGACATTCCTCCGCCAAGACCATCTATCGGCAAACCGCGTAATGCTCACCTGGGATTTGCCTCTCGCTGAAATAATTTACGACTTCTACGACAAGCTAAAATCTGGTACTAAAGGTTACGGCACAATGAACTTCGAGCCGCCAAGGTTTGAATCGGCCAACTTGGTCAAGCTGCGCATTCTTGTTTCCGGCAACGATGCTGACGCGCTGTCCACTATTTGTCACGCCGACAATGCTCAGCGACGCGGACGCGCTGTACTCAAGGTGTTGCGCAAAGAAATTCCGCGTCATCAGTTTGAGATATCGTTACAAGCTGCCGTTGGCGGGAAGATTTTAGCGCGCGAGAACATCCGTGCCCTGTCAAAAAATGTTACGGCTAAATGCTATGGTGGTGACATTACTCGCAAGCGTAAACTATTGTCTAAACAAAAAGAAGGCAAGAAGCGGATGAAGAGTATCGGCAATGTTGAAGTGCCGCAAAAAGCATTTTTGTCTGTGCTTACTACCGATGAATAATTTTCATGTCTAAGAAAAAAGAAAAATCGAAGCATCCTTTTCGCGAGAACATCGAAGTGGTGTTGTTTGCGATTATAATGGCCATGGGTCTAAAGGTGTTTGCGATTGAGGCTTATCAAATACCAACTGGTTCAATGCAGCCGACATTAATGGGTACCGAACTGCTTGACCCGGCGACCAAGCTCCCTGATGGCCGTTTGAATGACAGAGTATTGGTTGACAAAATTTCTTATTTTTTCAGAGATCCGCAACGCTGGGAAGTAGTAGTTTTCCGTTACCCTCTACTTACGCATAACAACTACGTTAAGCGAGTAGTTGGCTTGCCCAACGAACAGCTCTGGATTGACGGCGGCAATTTATATGTACGCGAGCTGGACAGTGACGACGATTTTGTCGTTTTAACTAAGCCATGGAAAGTCATGCAAAACATTTGGAAGAAAGTTTTGCCCGGTGTAGGCGACGACCCTACTCAATGGCATGGCTGGAGCACAACTGGCGAGGCAGAGTCGAACGACTACGGGCACATTGTTTTTAGCGGCAATGGTAAAACCGAATACGCGTCGAGCATTCGTAACGGTTACCTGCACGGCTACCCCGACGAAATTTATTTTTCGGTGCCGAATACGTCATCCCGCTCACGCGAAGTTGTCGGCGACTTGCGCTTACAGTTTCAGTTAAACGGTCAGCAGGCAACTGGTACCATAGATGTCGGATTAGAGCTTGGCAACCATATTCTCAGTGCAATGTTTGATGCCTCTGGCTCACTTGTCTTGTCACTACCTACTGGCGGGAAACGCACCATAGATATCCCGGCTCACCTTAACGCCGAGGTCGATATCGCATTCTGGGATCACCATTTACGTGTAGCGTTGGGTGACGAAGTTGTGTTTGACGAGACTCTTGATATTGAGCCGCACACCACGAAACTTCCCCGCAACCGCATGAATTTTACTGTTCAAGGAAGCCAATGGATATTAAGTCCCGTAAAGGTGTCGCGCGATATCCACTATTTGCCTCCGCGTCAAAACGCAGCCCCGGTCTTTGGAATAACCAAGGGTAACTATTTTATGATGGGCGACAACACCCAGAACTCTTTAGACAGTCGCGATTGGCAACGAGAAACTTTTAGTTACGATAACGGCAATGACGCGCCTTTCAAAGTTGCGGGCGATTATCTGAAACACGGTTCTGACCCGATGTATAACAATCCGCGCTGGAACATTAGCCATGACATCATGACGCTGCGTGACGAATTCGGGAACATCCACACCCTTGACGGAGATACCGTCAAGCAATCTGCAGATATTCTGCAACATGCCCCGTTGGTGCCACGTAATTACATGCTAGGCCGCGCGTTGGCTGTGTTTATGCCGCTAAAACCACTCTCTCCCACTAACCGTTTTAACTGGATCCAATAAGATGAGCATTATTCTAGAGACTAAAGGAGTCAGTAAATCATTCAAAGGTCGCTCTGTTGTTAACGGTATCAATTTAGTCGTTAACGATGGAGAAATAGTTGGCCTGCTTGGGCCTAACGGCGCTGGCAAGACTACTACTTTTAATATGTGCATGGGAATGGTTACTCCCGACAGTGGGCAAATTTTGTTGCACAACGAAAACGTTACTGACATGCAAATATACCAGCGTGCACGCCGCGGCTTAGGTTACTTGGCTCAAGAGGCTTCAGTCTTTCGCAAGCTATCGGTTGCTGATAATATTCTTGCCGTGCTTGAGACTTTGTCACTAAATAAAATTGAGCGCCAGCAAAAGTGCGACGCTCTACTCGACGAGTTTGGTCTAACTCATTTACGTGATAGCATGGGAGAAGTTCTATCTGGTGGCGAGCGCAGACGCGTTGAAATTGCGCGCGCTCTGGCGACTAGCCCTAAATTGATTTTACTAGACGAGCCCTTCAGTGGCGTAGACCCCATTGCCGTTGAAGACATTCAATCTATTTTGATGCAGCTACAAGCAAAAGGCATTGCTATCTTGCTAACCGACCATAATGTACGCGAAACGCTCAGCATTACTAACCGCTCATACATTTTGTCATCCGGTACGGTTCTCGCAGAGGGAACAGCGGAAGAATTAGTGCATAATAGTGCCGTGCGGGAGGCTTATTTAGGCGAGAATTTCGAGTTAAGATAAAGCACGTCATCCGCGAAAATGGTGGCGAGGGTAGAATATCGCGCCCCCAGTCACACGATATACCTTGTCATGGAAATTTTTAGCTTCGTTAAACGCGTCCCTTCCACAACCGCTAATGTGGAAATAAAAGACCAGCAACTCGACACCTCAGGCTGCGAGTTTGAGATCAATCCTTACGACCGCTTCGCTGTTGAAGAAGGTTTGCGCCAAAAAGAGGCTGCCGGCGGCGGCAACGTCACCGCTATTAGTTTTGGCGACGATGCGGCGCAAAAAGAATTACGCACAACTTTAGCGATGGGCGCCGACGCGGCTTTACTGCTGAAAAATGACGCGGCTGATTCTGCCGACGCGGCCACTACTGCCAAGGTGATTGCTGCTGCAATCGGCGAGCGCAGTTTTGATTTGCTGTTGTTTGGTAAGCAAGCAGTCGGCCACGATCAACACGGAGTTGGCGCAGGCGTTGCGACTCGCTTGGGTATTCCTTGTATCACCGAAGTAATCTCTTTAAGTATTTCCGATGGCCAGGTTACTGCGCAGCGCGGTGTCGAAGGGGCACTTGAAACTATTGCTGCAAGCTTACCTTGCGCAATTACTTGTCAAAAGGGTCTTAACGAACCACGCCTTGCTTCATTGAAGGGTATCATGGCCGCGAAGAAGAAGCCGCTGGAATCTGTCGAAGTCGAAATACCGGCGTTGGCACTCATTGTCGAATCTACTCAACCACCAGCTTCTCGCCCGGCAGGACGCATCGTTAATAACGCTGCCGAATTGGTCGACGCTCTTCGCAACGAAGCAAAAGTTCTATAAGAGGTACATTAAATGTCATCCATACTAGTTATTCTTGAAACTCGCCAAGGTGAGCTGCGTCCTTCGTGCCTAGAGGCTGTTGGTGCAGCTCGCGTTATTGCCGATGCTAATGGTTGCGCGGTAGTTGCTCTCGCTACAGAATCTGCCAACCTCGATGCTGCTGTCATTGGCGCCGCAGGCGCTGATCAACTAATGATCGCGGCAGCTGAGTCTCACTCTGCAGATGCCGCTGCTGCAACCGCTGCACGTGTCGCTAAAGAAATTAGCGCCAACACAGTGTTGCTTGCCGCGACTGTTCGCGGCCGCGACATCACTCCGCGCATCGCTGCCCTACTCGATACTGGCTTTGCTCCCGACTGCACAGCGGTCGACGCAAACACGATGGTCTTTACCCGCCCAATTTGTGGCGGCAAAGCTTTCAGCAACGTCAAAGTGAACGGCGACGTTGTAGTTGCAAGCTTGCGCCCTAACTTCTTTGATGCTGCCGGGCGCGAACATACTGCCGAGGTAAGCGAAATCACGAGTGAGGTCGCTAAAGCGCAGGTGATTGAAGTCGCAGCACAAAGTGGCGAACGTCCAGATGTCGCTGAAGCATCTATTGTTATATCCGGCGGCCGCGGAATGGAAAGCCCCGACAACTGGCATTTGCTTGAAAAAGTTGCCGATGCAATCCCTGGCTCAGGCCTTGGCGCATCCCGTGCAATAGTCGACTCAGGATGGCGTCCGCATAGTGAGCAGGTTGGTCAAACAGGTAAAACCGTTTCGCCAGAACTATATATTGCCGTTGGCATCTCAGGCGCAATTCAACACTTGGCCGGCATGAGCTCGTCAAAAGTTATTGTGGCAATCAATAAAGACGCCGACGCGCCTATCTTTAAGCATGCCACTTACGGCATTGTTGGCAATGCCCTAGAAATTTTGCCAGAGCTAGCGGCCGAGTTAGAGAAGTAATTTATCGACGTTGGTAATCGGCAAGTAAAGCTTCTACCAAATACTGACGCCGAATTAAATCTTCATCGATTGCCACCGAAGCGTGTGAACTAGTTATTAAGTTCACACGCTTTAAAAATTGGCGCAGGTTTTGTTCCATCGGGTCACCTACACTGACAGCGTTTTGCGGTTCATTTGCATGAGCGGCAAACTGCATTTTATAGTTTTCTCCTATGATGCGATGACATAGTTTGTCGTCAATCGAATATTCTGCTGGCGGAGGAAGCGTACCTATGTCTTCTAAGATGATCTCGCATTCTAATGCGCGCGAATGCGTGCAATACTCGAAGCGCAATGCCGAATCTAGGGAGTCACCAGAGTGTTCAGCGTATTCGACCTTTTCAAGATGTGCCGGGCCAGGAGAAATTTTTTGAATGAGGCTTAACGGATGAGACAAAATGTCTTGCCAACGATGTTCGCCGCGTAATTTGGGAGACAGTAACATCGAAAACTTGCGGGCCTTGGTAATATCGCTTCGCGGATGCAAAGCCTGCCAAGCATCTAAAGTAAAGGGCCATTGACAATTTTCGCTAATCAACAATTCGTTGGCGCTAAATGCACGGATCAAATCATCGCAATGTTTCGCGCCAGAGGTGCACAATGGTTTCTCGCAAAAAACGTGCGCGCCGGAATCAAGACATTGTTGAATCCAGTCAATGTGGGTGTTGGTTGGCGAAGCAATGATTACGACATCAGGGTTAATCTCCATTAGCATGTCTTCTTCTTCGGCATACACTTCGGGACGCATACCGTGCGCTAATAGTTCTTCACTTGCGGCACGTGCTGAATCGTAGTTTGAACCGACTATCGCAACGACTTCAGCGCCTGCCGCATTAGCTTGGCGCGCCAAGAAACCACCTGTGCCCATGACGGTTCGCCGTGCCCCAACGACTGCGACCTGCAAGCCATCGGCGATGGTTTGAGACTTATCGGGAGTTGGTTGAGAAGATGGAGACGGCATGCTTAATTGCGGTTATCCTAGCGTAACGAAATGCCAGCATCACCTCCATCCTCTTTAATGGTGCGTTTGCCGAATCCTCTCGGCGACGCGGTAATGGCATGACCGTTATTGTCCCATCTTAAACGCCAATTCCCTGATTGCTCGCTTACTTTGGCGGGAAACCCTGCTTATGAATCATTATTCGACGGATTAACTTACGTCGACCATTTTGTTGGTCTCGATAATGACGCCACTATTGCTCAACAAGCAAAACTTTTAAAGCAGCGACAATGTGACACCATTATCTTGTGTCCAAATTCGTGGTCATCGGCAATAGTGGCCTATCGTGCAGGATTCAAACAGCGCATCGGGCGCCGTCGGCATGGGCGATCTCTATTCTTGACCCATTCTCTACCGACAATTGGCGAACCGCGTTTAATGACAGAATTATATTCTGAGTTAATCGAAGCCTTCAACTGCAACGCCGACGTCACCCCAGTTAGCCTTGCCTGCCCCGAACTCGATGTTGAATGGGCACCGAACCAAGAGAATTACTTTATGGTTGCACCTGGAGCTGCTTTTGGTGACACCAAACAATATCCACTAGCGCTTATGTCTCAAGCGATTGACGGAATTTGCGACAGACACCGCCTGTTGCCGATTCTATTTGGTGGGCCGCACGAACAGCAATCGCTCACCGAGTTGTCACAATCGCTCAAGTATCCAAGTTTGATAGCGCCGTCCAATGCAACCTTGGGTGAAATCAAATGTATGCTTAGTAACGCGCAGTTCATTCTATGCATGGATAGTGGAGCACGTCACATAGCTGCCGCCGTAGACACCCCACAGATAGTTGTTTTCGGCCCAACCAACCCAGCATGGACAGCGCACGCAATGGACAAAGCCGCGTTTGTTTCAAACAACACTCTAGATTGTCTTGGTTGTCATAAGAAAATCTGTCCTATTCAAGGGCATCCGTGCATGAACAATCTCGACCCGCAAATTTTAGTCGATGAGTGCTCAAAGTTTATTGCCTAACGGCGAATAACTAACATTATTGACCCAAGTTTATGATGAGAGCAGCACGCGAATCTGCTGCTCGCTTAATACTTCGACGCCTAAATCTTGCGCCTTACGCAGCTTACTGCCAGCCTTGTCTCCCGCAACTAAGTAATCGGTTTTCTTCGACAAAGTACCTGTCACTTTACCCCCGGCCGTTTCAATAAGCGCCTTCATCTCTGGTCGTGAACATGACAGCGAACCTGTCAACACAAACACCTTGGCCGCTACTGCATCTTTATAATCGTCAGTGCTAAGCTCCGCACTTTGCGGACGTAATCCGAAGCCAATCATTGCCTTAATGGCATCGCGGTTTTTCGCAGAGCCAACGAACTGCAACAATGAGCCCGCAACCTCTTTGCCTACACCTTCGATTTCACTTAGCTCTGCGACAGCTTGTTCGTTATCAATTTCTGACAGCGCCAATAAAGCATCAATACTATTAAATTTTGCGCAAACCACCCGCGAAGTTTCTGGCCCGACATCGGGTATGCCTAGGCTAGACAAAAACTTATCTAGCCGAGGTTCCAAGGATGCGGCTATGCCGTCACGCAGCGCGTCGACGGATTTGTCTCCCCAACCCTCTAATTCAGCAATAGCGCTGTAGTCGAGATTGAACAACTGTTCGGCACTATTCAGTAAACCCTCACCGTGCAATTGCACAACCGCCTTGTCGCCAATGCCGTCTATATTAAGCGCGGTGCGCGACACCATATATTGCACACGCCGAATTAACTGCGCTGGGCAATCTATATTTAGGCAGAAACGATGTTCGCCATTTTCTTTTGCCTCTCCGCCACATTCTGGGCATCGGGTTGGGAAAAAAAACTCGCGCTCGCTACCATCGCGCACTCCGGCGACAGGACCAACAATTTGCGGGATGACGTCGCCGGCGCGACGCACGATTACTTGATCTCCCAACTTGATGTCGAGATCAGAGATATAAGCGGCATGATGCAAAGTAGCATGCTGCACTGTTACCCCACCAATATTTACCGGTTCGAGGACTGCGCGCGGCGTCAAGCGCCCAGTGCGTCCAACTTGAACAAGTATGTCAAGCAACTTAGTGGTTTCTTCATGCGGCGCAAACTTATGTGCACAAACCCAACGCGGAGTGCGTGCGCGCGAACCGAGTAAATCGCGCAATAACTGCGAATCTACTTTGTAGACTACGCCGTCCATTTCGTACTCGATCCCATTACGCTGACTTTCGATGTCGTGGTGAAACTTAATCATTCCGGCCGCGTCATCGACAATGGCCGAATATGGCGACACTGCAAAGCCCCAATTTTTGGCGCCCTGCATTGCCTCGCCATGAGTTGCATACATTTCGCCGCCCACTACGCGCACGACTTCGTAACACATAAACCGCAAAGGGCGCGATGCTACTATCGCAGGATTCAGTCTCTTAAGAGTGCCTGCAGTCGCATTACGCGGATTGGCAAAAACGGTATCGCCATTTGCGCGCAACTCGTCGTTCATTGCGTTGAAGCCAGCAATTGGCATCATAACTTCGCCACGTACTTCTAGCACTGCAGGAGACTTATCACCGAACAAACGCAACGGTACTCCGCCGACAGCGCGAATGTTATTGGTAATGTCTTCACCAAACTGGCCATCTCCGCGTGAAACCGCCTGTGTCAGCACGCCATTCTCGTAAATTAAGCTTGCTGAAACACCGTCCCACTTAGGCTCGCAAATGAAAGTAGGTTGCGTAGCCGTTTCGGAGGCCAAACCTTTGCGCACGCGCGATTCGAAATCAATAATCGATTCGTTGCCGAACAGCGACTCTATGGATATCATCGGCACCGTATGCTCAACTTTCTTAAAACCACTGTCGCTGGTTACCGCTGCGCCCACGCGCTGGCTTGGGCTTGATGCATCACACCAATCTGGATGCAACTTTTCTATTTCAATCAAACGCTGAAACTTACGATCAAATTCGGCATCGCTTGCCGATGGTTGCGCATCGACATAATATGCGTGATTTAATTCATGCAACTCTGTGCACAACAAATCGTATTCGCCGCGCAAATCAGTCATTAAGCAAGCAATTCGCTAAGAGTAATAACTTTTCGCTCGCCGGCTCCCGATGACAAAATAAAAGTGACTTCGGTAGTTGCGCACTCAGCGACTTGCGCCAAAGCGATTGCCGATGGCACTGGCCAACCTTCGACAGGTGAATACATGCCGATTCGCAAGGGGCGGTATGAGCCGTTCACGCGACCCGCCGCCAAGGCATTTGAGACCGAATTTTGATCGAGTGTTGCATCATCGTATTCAAGACGACAACCCATTGCAACATGCCCGTCGTCGTACAAAATCGTGCAGCCCTCAATTGAATTGCGTTTCACTTTAGATGTTGCGGCGGCTTGCTCAGCAACGGCGGTTAAATTACGGTCGTCCATTGCCCTATTCTAACGCACCAGACACGAAAGCAAATCGCCTTTAGCCGTCGATAACCAAATCGCCTTTTTGCTTTTTAGCTCTATTACGACACCTGGGCCACTGCCAGTGAAATAAATAGTTACCCCAGGTGACTTCTTGTAGCCCCACCCGCGTTTGCCAATTGCCCATGGGTATGTCATATGCTCGTGAATGGACATTATCGACTTAAAGGGCACATACTGCTTAGGGAATGGCGCCATTTGCAGCACTAGCTCGTCTTCGCCAAGCCAAACTTTCATACTCGACTGCAGCATAAACCAAAAGAACAATACCGTAATTGCAAAAAATGCAATTAGCGCCCCCGGCGGAGCATCCGCTAGCAACCAAACGATTATCGGAATCATCGTTATGATGGTCCCGATAACTTTTATCACTTTCTTAGAAGGATTACGTTGTTCTAGCAGCTGCACTAAGCATAATTATACCGAAACAGCAGCGTAACCGGTAAACGGTACGCGATTTTGCAGACGGCGCACGCCAGTGATTGGATCTTCGCGCTCTTCTGGGCGAACTTCAACGATAACTTCAGCGTCGGTTAGCTCGTCAGGAGAAATCTGCAATTCGCCATTGGCAGCGATGCCAAGCGCCTGCAGCACAAATTTTACGCGAGGCAACCCACGTTCTGACCAATGAAGGCTGTCCCAGCAGGCTGTTCGCCCCTGAAATTCGCCTTTTATCACTTCCCAGCGGATACCCCAGCGTGTGTGACCAGCAGGAGACTGACTTTCGCGAACTTCAGCCACTTTGCAGCGATAATCGCCAGGTGGAACAGAACGCATGTCTTCGATGTTTTCAATAGTAGAGAGATTTATCTTCATGACCATGTAGACGAACTCAACATTGAATCGACACTTCTTTTATACTAGCCACCCATGAATACGCTCCTACAAGCCCAAGAAGCTGCCGCCCAAACAGGCACCTTTGACTTCATCGACGCTGGCGCAGGCCACGTAGTCGAGTTCCTTGCCGGAATATTCTTCGCTCCGGTTCCTTTGCCGTACACTGACGGCACAGCGCCACTCGTTGTTCTTTGGCTTGTACTAGGTGCCATCTTCTTCACCTTTCGCATGGGTTTCATTAACCTGCGCGGACTCGGGCACTCAATCAAGGTTGTCAGTGGACGATACACCGATCCCAATTCACATAGCGCTGGCGAAGTAACTCACTTCCAAGCACTGGCATCCGCACTTTCGGCAACAGTTGGCTTAGGCAACATCGCCGGCGTGGCAATAGCTGTCTCACTGGGTGGCCCCGGAGCCATTTTCTGGATGGTGGTGGCCGGATTCCTCGGCATGTCATCCAAATTTGTTGAATGTACTTTAGGACAGAAATATCGCGAAGTACGCCCGGACGGCAAAGTGATGGGCGGAGCAATGTTCTACTTATCGAAAGGGCTCAAAGAAATGAACATGCCTACCTTGGGCAAAGTACTGGCAGTCATGTTCGCAGTGCTATGCATCGGCGGATCATTCGGCGGCGGCAACACTTTCCAAGTTAACCAATCACTAAACGCGCTGCAAGAAATTATTCCTGGACTGGAGAACTACCGCTGGGTTTACGGCATATTCATGACGGCTGCTGTAGGCGTAGTGATTATCGGAGGCATTCAGCGTATCGCTTCAACTGCCGAGAAAATCGTACCTGCAATGTGCGGAATTTACGTTGCTGCCTGTCTGGGCGTGCTATTTGTATCATATGATCAAATACTGCCTGCATTCGAAACCATCTGGCAAAGCGCAATCAACCCAAGCGCGGCCTACGGCGGATTCATCGGAGTATTGGTAATGGGCTTTAAGCGTGCTGCCTTCTCAAATGAGGCTGGCGTTGGCTCAGCAGCGATAGCGCACTCTGCAGCGAAAACGGATTACCCTGTCCGCGAAGGCATTGTTGCCTTGCTCGAACCATTTATTGACACCATTGTCGTGTGTACTATGACTGGTTTGGTAATCGTAATCACTGGAGCTTACGACCCGACAACACTTGTCAACGGAACTGCCGTATACGAACCTTACCTAACAAATGCTAACGGCGCGGGCTTAACCTCCCAAGCTTTTGCCAGCGTATTTAGTTGGTTCCCAGTTGTGCTCGGTGTCGCAGTAACATTGTTCGCCTTCTCAACCATGATCTCGTGGTCCTACTACGGTGAACGTTGCTGGGCTTACCTTTTCGGCGACAACGCGTCGATGTCTTACAAGGTTGTTTTCCTGACTTTCACTTTCCTAGGTTCAGTGATTACGTCGCAAAACATTTTAGATTTCGGTGACTTAATGATTCTCGGCATGGCCTTCCCTAACGTGTTAGGTGTAGTATTGCTCAGCGGAAAAGTTAAGCGCGATCTAAATACTTATTGGAAGCTATTGAAATCAGGTGCCTTTAAAGAGTACAAGTAAGGGGAGGGTCACACTGGCCCCCCCCTAACTCTTGATTAACCTCCTTCTTAGCGTCTCTAAAGAAGTCGCCAGCGAACTTGTTGGACTCAATTCGCTCGGCATCACAGTAGCGTTATTCTTATGGATAACGCTACTCGCGGTTAACAGTTACTGCTTTTATCGCATTTGCCGTAAACCTAGTGCAGAAAGATAGTTACTGAGTTAAATATTTACTAAAGAAGGTGCGGATATCATCCGTAAATGGTGTAGCTCAATACTACATCATGAATCAACACCCTGCCTTTGACCACCAGCGCATCAGCTCGTTAACCGAGTTGTTTGGCGACTCTGACTCTGTGCGCGACCTGTACATTGAATTTCTAGATTCGTGCCCCGAGCGTCTTGCTGTCATTAAGCAAGGCATTGTCGACCACCGCGCCGACTTAATAGAATTCGCGGCACATGCGATTCATGGAACTAGCGCCAACATTGGTGTGCTTAACATTGAAGAAACATCTGCTGCGATTGAATCCGTAGCGCATCAACACCAATTTGCATTGGTTGGAGCCTATGTTAGCGAGCTAGAAGAACAGATCGATGGCTTGCGCGAGCACATAGACTTGCGAGCGGTGATTTAAGCGGTAGCGCCGTTTGGAGAATCGAGAGTCCAACTGCACAGCTTAAAAAATTCTAACAAGCTGAGCAGTTCTTGTTTTACAGTAGCCGAGAAATCTTCGCCAAGCGCAATCACTTCGTAAGATTTCATGCGGTGCACGATTTCTACAGCGTTCTCGCCAGGATTAACCGCACCAGCAATATCGCGCCAATCACGATTAGTCATTTCCGATAGTGGACGCGCTCCGCCACCGTTAATTTCGAAATCGAAGTTTTGCGCGAGCTTGGCAGCTGCCACTATTTCATCGCGTGAAAAATCTTCTTCGGCACGTTTAATGAGTACGTTTAAGTCGTACCACGCCGACTCATCGATGCGAATACCCCACCAGCACTGCTTGTCGTCGATGCAGATTTGCATGTGCACATTATTACGCGCCGAGTTTAAGTCTTTGCCAAGATCTTTGCCCAAGAAGGACTGTAGCTTTTTGCGCGACTTTTTATCGCGAAAAATCATAGTGCGCTGACGACGCACACGCTTGCCATTAGTGTGATGCGGATGATGCAACGACTCGCGGCGATCTAACGCTACCCCAACATTTTCATATTCGGCGCATACTTCATTGCCCAAGGTCTGCAAGCGACGACGCACAGCTAGACGGCTACCATTCCACTCTTCGTCGCCCTGGTAGCGAGAAGTAAACAATTCGAAGTCTGCGGCGAAAAACATAGTGTATATCATAAAAAATGCGGCCCTAGTTTTCACTAAGACCGCAACTCCATCCCCTCAGATGGCACCTTTCGGTGTTACGTAAATTTTAGGGTAAATTTTAAACAAGGCAAATAACATTCTTACAAAAATTACATATATGCAAAAGAATGTCTCAAAAGCTACTTCCTACGAAAGCGCGCTATTCTCCTTCTTGCTTCCTTTCTACCGCTAATTCGTGGTCGTGGTCGCCCTCAACACCTGCTCGGCGACTGTCTAACGTGCGCAATATTGACAATTTACCGTAAATGACAAGCTCATCCCCAGCGTGTATTTTCACGCTGCCTTTCGGGGCGCCGATGTAGTCACCAGCACTACATTTGATGCCAAGAATCATGACACCTTCGTCGCCAAGGCGTAAATCCATCAGCGTGCGATCGCACATCCAGTCACCCTGGCGGACCATAAACTCGGCAACCGAATAATCGTGAGCGAGATGCAACATCTCGGAGTAATCCACTGCTTCAAGACGCGTGAAGCGATGTAGCGCCCATGACACTAGCGGCAACAAACGTCGGTCAATCCACTTTGAGTAGCCAATCACAACTACCATTGAAATGCCAATAATAATCACCAGCCAGCGAAACCAAATTTGCGAAAGCAAGCCTGCCTCGGGAACCTGAATAAAGGCCACCGCTAAAGAACCTATCAAGGCAATCGCACCCGCGTTGCCGAGCATCATCAACGTGAGCGTTATTTCGCGCCGCACCGGGTTGTTGATTACCTTTTCAGATTCGCGAGTTGTGAAGCCAACACCAAAGTAAGTAGAACGTGCCTGGAAACGCGCAATTTGCCGTGACAAGCCTGTTAGCACCAATGCCACAGTGCCAATGCGCACTATCAGAAGTTGCATCGACAGCACAAGTAGGACAGTTAGGAGTGAAAGCATGGTGGTCTTTAGGTTCTCTAAAAAACTAGCTTAATAGTACCGTGCTAGAAGTTAAACTCCCCGCTCGATGAAAACCCAATCCCAACTTCTAAAGGGCCTCAACACCGATCAGCACCGTGCTGTGGTGACGACAGAGGGGCCGCTGTTAGTTTTGGCGGGTGCGGGCACGGGCAAGACCCGGGTTATTACTATTCGCACGGTTCATTTGATGAACGAAGGTATTGCTCCTGAAAATATCTTGTTGGTGACTTTCACAAATAAAGCGGCCCGAGAAATGCGCGAACGCTTACGCAAGCTGTGTGGTAAAAAAGCCGAAGAAGTTACTTGTGGCACATTTCACAGTTTTTGTATTCGTCTCATCCGTGAGCACCATGAGAAGCTCGGATTGCCTAAATCATTTGGTATTTGCGATTCGTCTGACCAGCTGAATGCTATTAAGGCGCAGTTGCGCGAATTACGCATTTCCGAAACATCCGTGAATCCGCGTACAGCTCAATCGCGTATTTCGTTGTACAAGAATTCAATGATATTGCCGGAAGACGCTTTCAAAGAGGCGGAAGACGATTACGACATTATGATTGCGCGGTGTTACGAGAAGTACCAAGAATATTTGCGTCGTTCGCGGGTAGTCGATTTCGACGATTTTTTGCTCTATACTCACGAATTATTACGCGATAACGAAGACGTCCGTGCGCAGCTCGAGAAGCAGTTTAAGTATGTAATGATCGACGAGTATCAAGACACGAATACCCCGCAATACGAAATCATTCGCGCTATCGTAAAAAACCATCGCAACATTTGTGTTGTTGGCGACGACGACCAATCAATTTACGGGTGGCGCGGAGCTGACATCCAAAAGATTCTGGGATTCGAAAAAGATTTCCCGGGGGCTGGCAAGGTTTACCTAGGCACCAACTACCGTTCTACTCAAGAAATTATTGATGCTGCAAATATGGTCATCAAAAACAATAGCTCGCGCCATGAAAAAGAGTTGCGCTCGGCATACGGTTCCGGAGAAAACGTTTCGATCCTGCGAGTCGAAGATGAGATTCACGAAGCTAGTCACATTTGTGGTGACATTCGCCATCAGGTCGGACGCGAGCAAGCACACTACAGTGATTTTGCCATCTTGTGTCGTACGGCGCAGCAACCACGGGCATTCGAAACTGAATTGCGCTCGGCTAATATCCCATATAAACTTGTTGGCGGTCAAAGCTTTTTCGATCGCAAAGAAGTACGTGATATTTTGGCTTACCTGCGTGTAATAGACAACCCCGCCGATGAAACGTCATTCTTGCGCATTGTTAATACTCCTCCCCGCGGCATTGGCAAAGGAACAATTGACAAAATACTGGCTAAAGCCACCGAAGAAGGCAAAGGGGCTTACGCAGTGTTCAAGGAGAGTCATGCCGCAAAAGAGCTAGCTGCTGCTGCTAGTAAAGGGTTCGGCAAATTGAGTGATGCATTGCGTACCGCTTATATTAGTGTGCAAGCCAACGAAGATCTGGTTGCGACTTTGCGCAAGTTGATTAGCGATATCGACTACCACGAAGAAGTGGCACGCTGTTACCCCGACCCCGACACCGCTCAAGTTCGCTGGGCAGGCGTCGACGAAATTCTTAATTTCGCTGAAAATTATCAGCGCAAAAATGGCACCGCCGATTTAAATGGCTTCTTGCAAGAGATGATGCTCGACGAAAGCGACAATGATGATGATTCAAATGTCGTCACTTTAATGACTTTGCATGCCGCTAAGGGCCTTGAATTCAGAAACGTTTACTTAGTTGGCCTCGAAGAAGGATTATTGCCGCACAAACGAGCCGCGATTGAGGGCAGCATAGAAGAAGAACGTCGCTTGATGTATGTAGGAGTCACGCGTGCACAACGTTTATTGCTAATGACATTCTGCACCGCACGCGCTAAATTCGGCAAGCTGCAATCTTGTCATCCATCGCGCTTCTTGTTTGAGATGAAGGGTAAAGCTCCGCCCGACGACTGGGTGCCG
>JAPKEZ010000180.1 GCA_028821845.1 Planctomycetota bacterium
ACTGAAATGCGCGCACCAGATGGCGCCAAAATCATTGCACGCGCTTTCAAGCGCGAAGACCTATGGGAAGGTGAGCAACTGCATATCGCGCCAGACATTCAGTGTATCACCAAAGAAACGGCATGTAACATGTCGCCGAATCCACTGCACCCAGTGGTCGCCGAACCGGCAGTCGAAGGCCGACCTGCGATGCATCGCCCGCAGGGTATTTACGGATGGGAAGGTGAGGGCGTAGTCAAATCTGGCTACCGTCAAACTGGTTTTCAAATCGCCGATATGGCGCCAACTATGATGCATCTACTCGGCCTCGAAGTAGATGATCATATGGACGGTAAAGTTATGCTCGACTGTTTCGAAGATGAATACAACCACAACAATCCGGTTGCTATTCGCGAAGGGGCTGTGACTTTAAGTCCGCGTTCTTTCGATGGTGACGTCGGGGACGACGACGAAAAATTGCTTGAGACAATGCGCGCCCTGGGATACATGGAGTAACCATGCAGTGGCCACGCTTCATGCGGCGCCCGTTGAACCTAATATCGGTGCCAACTGTCGTAGAAGTATTACCTATCTCGAAACCAGGCTTTGCTTTTGGCGATCCACGTCAAGCGGCCGCATCATTAGAGATCAACTACGGTAAAGGCTTGTTGCCTTTTAACGCGCAAAGTAAATCGTTCATCGCGCCCTTCCCTCGACAAGGTGAAGATACTCAGCTGCTACTCGAACGTCTTGACGAGTTGCCGAAAAAAATGATGGTGGCTTTGTACGAGTCAAAAACCCCGCTGTGGCCTAACTTTTTGATTCATCACAGCGAAGGCGATGGTTTGAATTTGCAAGCAGTGCGCAGTTGTATGCGTCACAAAGGGCAAGGGTTTTCCGAGGCCTGGTGCGTACTGCCAGCCAAAAAAATGGTGCGATTGATCCGCGCACAAAAAATATCTAAACAGTTGTTCTTTACTCCTGCTTGGGAAAACAAACGCTTCTTGAGTACAGCTGTAGACTATCAGCGCACTTTGTTGTTGCTCAAAAACACCCAGCCTTTGGTAGGCGTCGAGCGCATTACGGTAGTCATGCCTCACTACGATGATGAAGTTTTGCAATGCGGTGGAGCAATGTTACAGGCCTTAGCTGCCAACGCCACTTTGCAGGTGATTTGGCTGTCAGATGGCAGCCGTGGAGTGTCCAGCGTTAGTCATAAAATGTCATCACAAATTCGGCGCGCCGAAGCTGAAGCAGCGATGGCCGAGTTGGGCATAAAAAACACTCATCACTTAGATGGTGTCGAAACTCAATTGACAGCCGACGATTCTATTTGCCAACAACTCAACAATTTACTGTCTGAATTTCGTCCACAACGCGTGCATAGTGTGTGGTGGGCTGACAATCATGTTGATCACTACGAGGCGAATCTTATTTTGCAACGCGCATGGCCGCAAGATTTAGATGCGACCATTGCAGCTAGTGGTTTGTGGCAAGCGATGCCGCCGCGCACCGTCGTTGAACTGACTGCCGCTCAGCAGCAGCAAAAAATTAACGCGTTGCAGTGTTATCAATCACAAATTGGTGCTGTCGATTACGTGCGATTGTCTCAGCATCTCGACGCATATTATGCTCATGAAAGTGATGCTGACTACGCTGAAAACTTCTGGCATGTGGCGGCGCAACAATACTTTGACGCAATGCAAAGTTCACAGGTTAAAACGCGACGCTGGTTTGGCTAGTTAGTCCCATTAATGACTTCGACAGCTTGTGGTGACTTCGTAATCACCGCCACTCCAAAGTTAAGGGCGCGCAGAGTGTCAGACACCAACTCGAGTTTGGCAGCGTATTCGGCCGAAGACGATTTGACCACGTAAACGATGTCGCCAGTTTGCACGTATGTATGTCCCTCATAGCGCATGTTGATGTCGGTTGGCGCGAACAGCCCATCGAGGCTGTAGTGACGAACATTCATCACTCCACCGATGCTGCGCGCTATGAGCACACCCGCAGTATCGCCATCGCTTGTTAAGCCGCCTGCCATAGCAATTACATCGAGGATGGTAGTATTTGGGGTGGTAAGTGAGATGATAGATTTACTGTTAACTTCGCCGAGCACGGTAACCTTGCGGCTAGGGTAGAACTCGATAGATAATGCTAGTACTGGATCGACGTAGAATTCTTTGTAGGCTACCAATAGATTTTTTTCG
>JAPKEZ010000181.1 GCA_028821845.1 Planctomycetota bacterium
TGTCGAAAGCTACGGTCGGTAATGCCCTCCATGGGCGCGAGTGATATGGCAAGTTGAGTCATCGCTGTGGCTTATTTTATCGGCGCGGTTACAATCTCTGCTCGTTTACGTCGACTATGACTAATAAATTCTCCGAACTAGGGCTATCTAACGAACTGCTTCGCGCGGTTAAAGACCAAGGCTATACCAAGGCTACCCCTATTCAATCACGCGCCATCCCATTGGTGCTTGATGGTATTGATGTATTGGCGGGTGCACAAACCGGCACTGGCAAAACAGCTGGCTTTACTTTACCGTTGTTGCAGAACCTGCAAAAGAAAGGAAGCAGTGGCGGTAAACGTCATATACGCGCACTGGTGTTAGTGCCGACGCGCGAATTAGCAGCGCAGGTCGAAGAAAGCATTGCTACTTACGGGCGCTATCTCGACTTTAAGTCGATGGTTATTTTCGGTGGCGTAAATATTAATCCGCAATTTAAGAAGTTGCGTGCGGGTGTCGATATTGTGGTGGCCACTCCAGGGCGTTTGATGGATCATATGTCGCAAGGCACTATTAAGCTCGACCGGGTCGAAACATTAATTTTAGATGAAGCCGACAGAATGCTGGACATGGGCTTTATCCGTGATATTCGCCGTATTGTTAATGCTGTGCCGACGAGTCGCCAAACGCTGTTGTTCTCGGCGACCTTCTCTCACGAGATCCGCGAACTAGCTAAAGATTTCATGGTTTACCCCGAAGAGATTCAGGTAGCTAAACGCAACGAAACAGCAGACAAAGTAGCGCAAATAATCCATCCTGTTGACAAAGCGCGAAAACGCGAATTGCTAGCGCACTTAATTAAAGAAGATAACTGGTATCAAGCATTAGTGTTTACCCGCACCAAGCATGGCGCGAACCGTTTATCTTTACAACTAACCAAGTCAGGAATTCCGTCATCGGCTATTCACGGCAATAAATCGCAGGCAGCACGCACCCGGGCGTTGAAAGAATTCAAAGAAGGTAAAATGCAAGTATTGGTGGCTACGGATATTGCGGCACGCGGTTTAGATATTGAACAACTTCCGCACGTGGTTAATTACGAATTACCGAATGTGCCAGAAGATTATGTTCATCGCATCGGCCGCACTGGTCGCGCCGGAGAATCGGGGCATGCAGTTTCATTAGTATCTGCTGACGAAACTAAGTTGTTGCACGACATTGAGAAATTATTGGGGCATCCGATAAAGCGTTCTGTTATTCATGGCTTTAAGCCTGATGAAAACATTCGCGCTAAACCGAGTGTCCAGCAAAAGAAACGCGCGCGCCGCAATGCTGCTACCGGCGGCACTGCGCCAAAGCGTCGCAGATTTAAAAATAGCGGCCGTACTCGCTGATATGATGTGGCTATGTCGGCTGTTAACTTAACAGGGAAAGTCATTCTCATTACCGGAGCCTCGCGTGGTATCGGCGCAGGTCTCGCTCAAGATTTTCATTCACTAGGCGCTAAGTTAGCGCTGTGCTCTAGAAGCGATATTCCTTTACACGGCAGCAGTGATGTGATGACTGCGCAATTTGACATCAGCGATCGTCAGGCGATGTTTGATTTTGTGTCGCAGGTTAATAATCAGTTTGGCGCGATTGATTTGTTGGTGAATAACGCGGGCATGCTTGAACCGGTAGTGGCGTTACGCGACTTAACCGATGAAGATTTACAGCGCCACTTTGCGGTGAATGTATTTGGCGTGCTGTATGGAAGCCAGGCCTATGCGCAACATGTGCGCGAGCGCGAGGGCGGAGGGGTGTTGATTAACATTAGCTCCGGCGCAGCTTGGGGTGGTTACGCCGGATGGGGCGCCTATTGCATGGGTAAGGCCGCCGTCGATCGTTTGAGTGAAACACTAGCGCTTGAAGAATCAGCAAATGGGTTACGAGTGCATGCGGTGGCTCCAGGAATTGTCGATACCGATATGCAGGTTCTCATCCGTTCAGCAGACGAGGGTGTCTTCCCGGCAGTAGAAAAGTTCAAAGAGTTTAAACAAACCGATGCTTTTAATACTATAGGCTTTGTGGCGGAGCATATAAGAGGACTGGCGTTTGATGATGAGTATGCGCACGACGACGTGGTGGTGCGCGTACCAGCAGAAAAGGGCTGATTTTACGGGGCAAATAGCAGAAATAACGTATATTGGAAATAGCG
>JAPKEZ010000182.1 GCA_028821845.1 Planctomycetota bacterium
GATTTGGTTAAAGTTAACCAGCAATTAAGTAAGTGTATAGACTCGCTCGAGCTGCAAGTTATGCTTGGCGGCGAACACGACTCACGCAACGCATTCTTAACCCTACAGTCAGGTGCTGGCGGGGTAGACGCCACCGACTTCACCGAAATGTTAATGCGTATGTATGTGCGCTGGGCCGAAGCAAACGAGTTTGAAGTGGAGGAATTAGAATTGTTAAGCAGCGACGAGGGCGGTATCCGCCACGCCACATTATTAATCAAGGGCCCATTTGTTTATGGCAAATTAAGTGCTGAACGTGGCGTTCACCGCTTAGTAAGAATTTCACCCTATGATTCGCAGGGACGGCGACATACATCATTTGCCGCTATTGAAATAATGCCTGAACTTGATGAAGATGCAGCAATAGAAATAGACATGTCAGACGTGCGTATAGACACTTATCGCGCTGGCGGCGCAGGCGGTCAGCACGTCAACAAAACAGATTCGGCGGTGCGCATGACGCACGAACCAAGCGGCATTGTTGTGCAATGCCAGAACGAACGAAGCCAGTTAAAAAATCGCGAGATTGCAAAATCAATGCTAGCTTCCAAGCTTTACGAATTGCGCGAGCGTGAAAAAAATGCTGGACTTCAGGTGATGTACGGCAGCCAGGGAGAAATCTCTTGGGGGTCACAAATTCGCTCATACGTATTGCACCCTTACCAAATGGTGAAAGATCACCGAACCAACCACGAGGTTGGTAACACCCAGGCCGTCCTTGAGGGCGACATCAACCCATTCATAGAGGCGTACCTACGTACGCGATTTGACTAATGACTTCTTCCCGCACTTCCGTTCGTCGCGCTTTACTAAGCGTGTTTTATAAAGATGGTATCGTTGAGCTTGGCCAAGCCCTGGCTGCTCAAGGAGCCGAGTTGCTTTCAACAGGCGGCACCATGCGCGCGCTGCAAGACGCAGGGCTTGAGGTAACAGAGGTTGCCGAATACACAGGCTTCCCAGAAATGATGGACGGCCGAGTTAAAACCTTGCACCCGATGATACACGGTGGCCTGTTAGCGCGTCGCGATGACGAGGGACACCTTGCGTCAATGAAAGAGCATGGCATCGGCGCAATAGATATGGTTGTTGTAAACCTATACCCATTCGAAGAAACGGTTGCTGGCGGCGGAAGCTTTGACGAAATAATTGAAAAAATTGATATAGGCGGCCCCAGTATGCTGCGCTCTGCTGCAAAAAACTATTCAAGCGTTGCTGTGGTTTGCGACACCCATGATTATTCTCAAGTCATTACAGAGCTTCAAGAAGGCGGCACAAGTTTAGAGTTACGCCAACAGCTTGCAGCTAAAGTTTTTGCGCGCACCGGCGAATACGATTCGGCGATTGGCCGATGGTTTGCCGATCAAGCAGGAGCGTCATTACGTTACGGCGAAAATCCTCACCAACAAGCAGGATTCTACCCAGATTCTCAAGCTGTAGGATTGGGCGCAGCAACAGTTCTTGATGGTGGCAAAGAATTGTCATACAACAATTGGTTAGACCTAGATGGCGCTGTCGCCGCAGTAAATGATTTGCCCTCACCGTCAGCCGTTGTGGTTAAACACACTAACCCTTGTGGCGCGGCGCTTTCTAGCGACTCGCCATGCGATGCTTTAGAAAAAGCATGGGAGGGGGACCCGCTTTCTGCGTTTGGCTCAGTGGTTGCTGTTAATGGTCACTTTGACTTGGCTTGTGCTAAGTTTATGGGGGGGCCAAATAAATTTGTTGAAGTGCTGGCGGCTCCTAGTTTTGATGACGAGGCTGTTGAATTTTTACGCAATGGTCCAAAGTGGGGCAAGAACTTACGCATCGTGCAAATATCAGATATTGGTGGTAAACGCAATCAACTCGAAAGCCGTCGCGTATGGGGCGGCAACCTTGTTCAGGGCAGCGATGACATTTCTGCTTTCGATGCCGATCTGCAAGTTGCTGGAGAAGTTGCCCTAGACCCAAGCTTAGAAAACGATGCTCGCCTTGCTCAGGTGTTAGTAAAACACCTAAAGTCCAACGCAATTTGTTTAGTTAAAGACTCGAAGTTGGTTGGCGTAGGCGCCGGTCAAATGAGCCGCGTAGACTCTGCAGAAATTGCAGTAACGAAAGCC
>JAPKEZ010000183.1 GCA_028821845.1 Planctomycetota bacterium
AAATAACACCACCAAAGATGGTGCCGGACTGGTTGGTGTCTTTCGGCAACAACACAGTTTGCATTGCAAGTGTACGTTCGGCTTTAGTCATTCAAAAACTCGGTTATGTATTCAGCAGTAATGTCGCGCACGCGGTCGAGCGTCTTCGGAAAGAAGTGGCTAGCGCCATCGACAATGGTTATTTTACCACCGAGTTGCTCGGCATGATTCATCTTTGTGAAATCAACGTATTCGTCTTCTGTACCGGCAATAAATGCCGTTTTCGTAGGCCATTCGGTAGATTCGGGCCAAGAGTAAAAGTTAGTCGGCCAAGCAACAGCAACATAGCCTTGAATTTCATCGCGTAGGCGAATTGCGAGGTCTAAGCCCACTCGTGAGCCAAATGAAAATCCCCAAATGAGTATTGGTAGGTTTGGATAGTTTTGCTGCAACCAATCGTAAGCGGCTTGCGCGTCTTCGATCTCGCCGACGCCTTCGTTGTATTCGCCTTCGCTGTCGCCGACGCCTCTAAAGTCGATGCGCAGCGCCAGGCAGTTTGCTTGCAATGCCCCGAGTGCTCCGTGCCGCACTACGTTGTTTTGGCGGGTGCCGCCGTGCATTGGGTGTGGATGCAAACATAAGACCGCTGCTATGGGTGAAGCTTGCGGCTGCTCGAAGGACGCTGCTAACGCACCGGCTGGGCCGGGAATGCTTAGGCGTTGAAGCGGTTTGCTTGGTATATTACGCACCATTGTTAAGGTATTGTAGTTACGCGTAGTTTCTCATCACAATAATTTATGCTGATAGCGTGCGCTACTGCATTACAATTACTGCGTGAAGCATCTAGCTACCCTGCAAACCGACCTGCGGCTCGACATCCGTATCTTGCATGGCTACTTATTTGAAATTGCCGAAGACGAGCGCGCTGGCGATATTCAACCCACCGACACGGGCGCCGATCATTATTTGGATGACGACGGCATTTCGGTAAAGGTTAAGTTAATAGAGCAAACGACACTTGAGTTCTCTTACGACGATGAGTACTGCGATATTGAAGGAGCGCAAGACATCGTAGCTGTTTATGCCGCCCTCTTTAAAGCAGATCCGCGATAGCCGGCCATAACGGCGCTTCTAACTCGAGCTCTTTGCCAGTACTTGGGTGCTCAAATGCCAACTTCCAAGAGTGCAAGGCTTGATGCGGCAACTGTAAAAACTTTTTATCTTGTTCGGTAAGCTGTTTATCTAAGTGCCGCAAAAACATTTCGTTGCCGCCAAGGTATAGCTTGTCACCAACAATCGGATGTCCAATCGCCGCTAAATGAACGCGCAACTGATGCTGGCGGCCCGTCCGCGGAAATAGCTTAAGCAAGGTCATGCCGTCAAAGCGTTGTGCGACTTCCCAACGCGTGAAGGACTGCATGCCCGCGTCAAAAACACCCATGCGTAACTTTACTTCTGAGCGCTCGTCACGCCCAATCGGCATATCGATTTCGCCAGACTCTGCGGCGACTTCACCGACCACTAGCGCTTGGTATGCCTTGCGCACAGTGCGCTCTTCGAATTGACACCCCAACTTAGTGCGCGACATTTGGTCTTTGGCTAAAACCACTAAGCCGGTAGTCTCGCGATCTAGACGGTGGCACAAAGTGGGCATGTCGGTGGTCTTACCAAACAATGCCGTATGCCGAATATGCACACGATGAATAACCGAGTCAAGTAAATGCCCATGCGTCGGGTGCACATTTAAATCGGCCGGCTTGTTTACCGCAAGAATATGCTCGTCTTCATAGACGACATCAATGATGCCTGGGTCTTCACCCTTTGGTGCTTCTTCAAAATTATTACCGCCCGGCACATCTAAACGCACCACCACCTCTTGGCCAGTGCGCAATCTCAAACCCACTTTCATTTTGGCAATTTGCGCGCGCTGCGGATCTTTGAATGGCAACACCTCGACATGCCCATCATTAATAATTTCTTTGATGCCATTGCGCGAACGCCAATCGAGTCGTCCTGATAAAAAACTGTCTAGTCGATGGCCATGATTATCGGCGCCGACTTCAAAACGCCATTCTTGAATAGGCGCACTCATGTCGCGTTGACCACGGCGGCGTTTTCGTTCAGGGAGTTTCGGAGTCATAGTAAATG
>JAPKEZ010000055.1 GCA_028821845.1 Planctomycetota bacterium
GTGAAGAAGATGTCAAGAAGCATGAATTTACTCGTATATTTATTACCGTTACTTACCCTACTTCCGCCAAAGAAGAGACTGAAGACTATGTACTTGAAGCACTAGTAGATACTTGGGCTGTCGAGCGAGATTTTGAGCTTTACGATTTTCTTTGGCCAGAGCTTAACCCTGAGGAAATAAGATGATTAGGTCTCGCAATCGTTCTGGATTTACTCTACTAGAAGTACTGATTTCTTTGGCAATTATGGGGATGGTAATGGCTACCGTTATGCAAACGGTGCAGCAAACAAGAATGGCCGTTGACGCCATTCACAACATCGCTGAAACCGAAAATGTTGGACCACGCATTCTTGACCAAATTCGCAACGACATTGAGAACATTGTTGTTTCTGATATTACAGACTACAACTTGCTACAAGGCGAAGACGAAACAATAATTGGCGCAGGAGCTGATAAACTTGACTTAATAGTCAATAGGCGTAGTTACATACCGGCTTTATCTGACGATGGTAGCCGCCTAATGCACCCCTACCTTAACGAGGTCGGCTATCGACTTAAGCAAAACCCGCAACGCTCTGACTTCTTAGAGTTATATCGTCGCGAAGATGCGCTTGTAGACGACGACCCGTTTCGCGATGGTTCTTATGCCTTGATTTACGACCGTATCGTGAGCCTCGATATTCAATACGCCAAGCGCCCTGACTTCGATATCATCTGGGAAGATAGCTGGGATTCTAAAGTTGAACAATCACTACCATTTGCAATTAAGGTATTTCTTGAAATTGAGATTCAGCCGCGTCGCTCAATTGAAAGCTTGAATATCATTCAAGCCAATCGCGCGCGATTAAGCTTCACTGATGTTATTCACATCCCTGAAGAAAAGCGTTGGAGATTCCGTCATCATTTTCAGCCAGCTCGCTTGGTTGACGAACAAGACGGTTCTGCAGGTGCGGGTAACGCAGGCGATATAATATCTGACGATGCGACCGGAAGCCCAGGTTTGGGCGCGTCCTCAAACTCCCGAGATGAAGAAACTAAAGATAGCTAGTTACTCTAGCTAATCGTTTGCTGCCCGCCCATATACGGCTGCAGCACTTGCGGAATATTCACCGAGCCATCTGCGTTTTGATGATTCTCGAGCAATGCAATTAACACGCGGGGCGACGCAATAACAGTATTGTTAAGCGAGTGGCAGAACTTAGGCTTGTCTTTGCCAGACTTGTAGCGCAAGTTTAGCCGACGCGTTTGGAAGTCATGAAAGCGAGATGCGGAATGGGTCTCACCATAGTTACCACGGGATGGCATCCATGTCTCAATATCGAATTTCTGAACCTGCCCTTGGCCTAAATCGCCAGTGCAAACATTAACTACTCGGTATGGTAGTTCGAGAGCCTGCATCAAATCGGTGGCGTGACCAAGCATACGCTTGTGTTCTTCTAGTGACCAATCTAAATCGTTAGGACCAAGCACTACTTGCTCGACTTTCCAGAATTGGTGGACGCGGTAAAGGCCTTTTGTGTCTTTACCATACGTCCCAGCTTCGCGACGGTAGCATGGTGACAAAGCGACGCGTCGCAGTGGCAAGACACTCGTGTCAAGGACTTCACCAGTGTGAATAGATGTTAAGGGCACCTCGGAAGTGCCAATCAAAGCCAAGTCGTCACGTTCAGCCAAATAAGCTTGCTCTTCGCCACCTGGGAAATATCCGGTGCCCTCCATGCATGCGCGGTTAACCAAAGTCGGCACTGAAACCAATTCGAACTCGCGTGCCAGCATGTGATCTATAGCGTAGTTCAAAACTGCGCGTTCGAGACGCGCCAAATCGCCGAGCAACAGGTAATTGCGTGAGCCGGCAATTTTTACTCCACGTTTAATATCGAGCATTCCCATATTCTCTGCCAACTCGTAATGGCTAAGTGCTTCGAAATCAAACTCCGTCGGCTTTGAGAAAGTTGTTATCTCGACGTTGTCGGAGTCATCCTTACCATCAGGCACGTCGGCGGCTGGCGGCATTGGCAAACGCATTGCGATGTCGTGAACCACAGCACGCAATTCTTGCTCAGAGTTCTCAAGGCTTTTCAGGCTAACCTTACTTTCACGTTGAGCAGCTAAAGCCGGCTCGCGCTCTTCTGGAGTCATTTTGCCCAGCAAAGCCGAGGATGTTTTCAAATCGGCACGCAGTCCTTCTACCTTCTTCAGTACTTCACGGAATGCCTGATCTTGCTTAATAAATTCATCAACTAGCTCTGGTTGCATCCGTTTACGCTTAGCGGCGTCGCGGACGACGTCGGTATTTTCTCTGAGCCATTTAGGGTCTAACAAAGTACTTCTCTACTTAACTGTAATAGTGGTTTTCACGTTACCGAACCAAGGATGTTTCTTATACGAAAGAATTACGTCGACCTCAGTGGTAGCTTTGCGCAATTCTAAACTAGCGCCCATAGGATAAAAGAACCTATCCCACAATTCAGACGCCTCATCGACAGAAGGCCTCGCCAATACTGAAGATTTTATACCCTTAACCTGCAACTCGACATCGAAAAACGGCTCTCCGGCGAAACGAAACCAGCGCTCGCCATTATCGCCTACCAAGTGCAGGTCGCGACCGCTAATATTTAGATCTGTACCATCAAGAGTTGATTTGGTCGCAAAGTTGAATTTGCCACCAATAAACAATTCGGGGACGCTATCTGCTTCTGCCTCGGGTTCGACATCAAACAACATCAGCTTATTCGGGTCAGGTAAAACCAAGGCCTCTACTCCATCTTTTCCACCGAAACGGGCTTGCAAGAAACGGTAGCGGCCAATCGGGATCATCTTTTTCTTGGGCAGTGCCATTAAGTCAATCACCAAGCCCTTAGTGGCTGATGATTCACTGGCAATTAATACGGACAGGGGTTTGATCTTTTTCACGCCCTTGTAGGCAAAGCTTAACTCGCCAAGAGTTGGCTGCACCGGCACCAAACTTAAGGAATCTGGATTAACTGGCGAATCAAGAATCACTTCGTACCACTGGCCTTTTTTGTCGACTACAAAGCGATTAAATGGCTGCGAATGCTTTTGCTTACCAATAGTCAAAGCATCAGGACGCCAAAACCATTCGTCTGGCAGCAAGCCTTCGCACCAGGACTCTTTTAATTCTGTATATCCGAAGTGACCATCGACGTTGGTGTCATAAATTTTCACTAAATCTAAATCGGTGTCAAATTCACGCACGGACGGTGTACGGTAAAAATATGTGCCCGTTGTCGCAGTAGGAGTCAAATTAATTTTAATGCCCTGGTACGTTGAGTCTTCACTTCCACCTTGAATTTCTATTGCATAATAATACTCTTTGCCGTTCTCATGTTTACGCATGACATGAATAACCTGGGCGCTAGTAGTTAGCTTAAATTCTTCTGATGGATTGCTGCCTGCCTCTAACTGGAAGTCTATATCGCCTATACGCAACAAATTAACTGGCGGCGAAACGCCAGGAATAACGATAGACTCGCCGACAGCTGGCAAAGCAGCGCGCAACCACGAATAATGGTCTTCGTCATAAGCATCTGACGCATGCACCAATTTGCTGCCCGCTTTTTCGATGGAAGCAACTGCGTTAGCACTATATGTTATTCCGCCTTCAAGAAGCGGGATAGTCTCGGCAGTTTCTTTAACATTGTCTGCCGCAACCTGCTCTTCGTGATTACCAAGCACATCGTTAAGTGCCTTTAAAGTTATTCTAGTGTCAGAATAAAACTTGTCTTGGCGCAGTCCCAAACGGTCGCGAGCTTCAATCGCAGCCTGGTAAGCTTCAAGTGACTTTTGCGAATCAGACGACTTATGAGCGTAATAATTAGGGTTATACAAATTGCCCACTATATTGTGCGCTAAAGACAAGTAGTACAAATCTGACAAAGCCGTAAATGATTCAACCAATTTGTCGGCACGCTCCACAGCTCGATTCCAATCACCTGCTTTGTCAGATATTATCTTGAAGTGCAAAGATAATAGTTCTGGGTAGTCACGCTGCAGTAACATCGTGCGAATTGACCTCTGCTTAGTAGACAAACGCTGCATATAGCGATCGTAGTTCTTCGCAAAGTTAGTGTTGTAAGTTGCTTTCCAGGTGGATTTAAAAACATCTACCCACTTTTCTATTTCTGGCAACTCTTCGTCGAGACGGCGCTCGATACGCCCTATATATGCCAAGATTGCATCTTCTTTGTATTTACGCAACGCCTCTTGCATTGCCTTGGTATCTCCGACCTCGTCAGCTTCGAAGACTACGCGGGTAAACTCTTCAACCTGTTCAGGGTTTTGAGGCTGCGCGCAAATGGCAAGATTAAGCAACAGGCAAAGACTAAGCAACATGCTGATATTCTAACTCTGCCTATTTCTTGCGTGACTGCTGCTCGAGAAATTTACGTTCGGCAGAGCTAAGCGATCCGATGCCGCTACGACTAACCTTAGCCAAGATGTCGTCTACTCGCTGACTGTTTTGTTGGCGCTTACCTGCGTCAAACCGCTGTTTACGCTGACGTAAAGACGCCAAGAAAGGGAGTTCGCTTAATGAGAAACGTTGATGCCCACCTACTAGCAACCATCCGCAAAGGGCGCCTAAAAAATGTATTGAGTGTGCGGAGTTGCCCCACTGCACGCTGAACAACTGGGCGATTGTCGCAACGAAGCTAAAGGCGATTAAAGCGACAGCAACGAAATAGAGTTTGACCTCAACGATTATGAGACTAATCTGCATGTCAGGGAACATACACAAACAGGCCCCGAGCAAGGCGTAAACCATGCCAGAGCTGCCGACGACATGAGATGGCTCCACACTAGTAAGCAAATTAATCAACAACCAGAGAAAGCCCGGAGCAATAGTGGCAACCGCCAATATTTTAATGAACAACTTGCGCGTGAGAGTTGATTCAAGCAGAGCCCCTAATGAAGCGAAAACGATTGAATTGAGCAGCAAATGCAAAAAGCTGTCGTGAAGAAATGGGTAAACTACGATTCCTAGGAAATGACCGATGCTGGGTTCACTGAAAATCTGATTGTTCAGGGACACCACTGCTGGTGAAAAGCTACCGCCAGCGGCGAAAATCAACAGCCAAATCACCCACCAGGAAATCAGTAGGCCTTTTGTAATTGGAGGAAGCAGTGCTCTCATTTAGAATACTCATTCTAAAACACCTACCATGGAATCCCAAGTGTCTAAAGCAAACATCCTCAACGGCAAAGAATTGTCGGTCGCTATCTTAGAGCAGCTCAAGCCGCGTGCTGCCGCCATTGCCAAGCTGAACAATGATAATCCTCCGGGATTAGCTACTGTTCTTGTTGGCGAAGACCCAGCATCACATGTCTACGTCCGTAATAAGCGCCGTGCATGTGAGAAGGTTGGACTTACCAATTTTCACTACGAACTCGAAGGTAACACCGGTCAGGCGAAGTTGCTTGCACTCATCGACGAACTAAACTGCAATATAGAAGTTGATGGCATTCTAGTTCAGTTACCCCTACCAAAAGGTTTTGACTACGATGAAAACGAAGTGTTAGCTGCAATCGCTCCCACCAAAGATGCCGACGGATTTCATCCACAAAATCAAGGGGCATTAATGCAAGGGACCGAAGCCCCTGTTCCTTGTACTCCTAAGGGCGTAATGCGTCTGCTTGACGAAAGCGGTATGCAGGGTTCTGGTAAGCACGCTGTGGTTGTCGGCCGTTCTAATATTGTTGGCAAACCAGTAGCAATGTTATTGCTGGCACAAAACTTTACCGTAACCATTTGTCACTCACGCACAGCAGACTTGGCCCTTGAGGTTTCACGTGCTGACGTCGTTGTCGCGGCAGTGGGCGTCGCCAAGTTAATCAAAGGCGAATGGCTAAAGCAAGGCGCTGTAGTTCTTGATGTTGGCATCAACCGCGGTGACGACGGCAAGCTCGTTGGAGATGTAGATTTCGATTCCGCTTGCGCCCGCGCTTCTTATATTACTCCGGTACCTGGCGGTGTCGGACCAATGACCATTGCGATGTTGCTCAGCAATACTGTTGAAGCAGCTGAGCAACGATTGGGTCTTTAGTTCTCGTCTTCTATCGGGAGCATCATCGACTCTGATGGAAGGGATTCCATGTCGGTGTAACGATGCAAGCTTTTTTGCGAGTCAGGCAAGTAGCCGAACAACTGGAAGGTAATAAAGATTGAAAGTGCGCCGACACAAAGCAACATCATTGCCTTTTCGCCGCGCCAACCGGCTATTAAGCGCAAATGAAGGTAGATAACGTAGAATAACCACGAAATCAGTGCCGAGACCTCCTTGGAATCCCATCCCCAGTAATTGGCCCATGCTTCTTGCGCCCAAAGAGCGCCTTGAATCAGGCCACTAGTCAAAAACGGGAAGCCTACAACAAAGATAAGCCAAGTGAAGTTATCTGACTCGCGTTCCCATGTTTGGTACCACACCATTTCTCGGTTGCCGCGCAAACTGTACGCAGTGACTACTCCGGCAACTGTGAACACTCCGAAACCCATCACTAGGGCTATGCTGCCGAATGGAGCTGCTATAAGTGCGAGGACAGGAACACCTACTTTTATCACCAATCGTGACTCTTGGCGGCGAATAACCTGTAACCAGAACTGAAAGCACAGATGCAACCAAGCTGCTAACGCAGCGATGATTAGAGTGAAGTATCCAATCATGTACGCGGTGATATGAGTGCTAAACCAATAAGACTGCAATGCCGGCGGCAATGCTTTACCCGTAGGATCTAAGTCGAGAACGTACTGTAAGGTAAAGACACCACCGACCATGATCAATGCAACAAACAAGTCACCGAAAGCACGGGCTACACCACGACGACGGTTCAGACCTAATACATAATACAGGGCAATAGTTGACAAGTATGCGGCACAAACACCCAGAGGAATAACCTCGTACATAGTCTGTGCTGGCCAATGCTGGACTTCAATGTAACGCAAAATCATAGCCGTACAACCCAATAAGAACGATGCGCCAGTAAGCAGCATTGTGGTCTTAGAGAGCAACGTCAATAATTTGTGTTCACCCTCTTTTCCGGCAGAAACTACCCATGACAAGAACAGCACAAAGCCCAACGCCATTGGCACCATTGACAGCTGCATTGTCAGCTCTAGAAAATTGCGAAAACTAAAAAACTCCATTAGTCTTGCCCCCGTGTTTTATAACCTTTTATTAGTGGCATGACTAAGAAGATAAAAGCCGTTGCAAACATTACACAATACAATCCCCAAAGCACTAATGGGAGGCCTAGGTCGTAAACCACACCAATGCCCGAGTAAGTCGGATCATTAGGATTGTGGTTAGTTTGAAAGAAACGGTAACCACCATGAATGAAGTAGTCGTTGACACGAACCTCACCATTAGCGACTTTGACTGGATGGCCATGTTCGTCAAACTCAAGAATGCTCAATTTAGACTGCCATTCAAGAGGCATACTGCCTCCATCACTATCTTCGCGAAAACGTAGCCAGGCAACCCTGCGCTCTCCATCGGGCCCTACATAGCTGAACGGCGCACCATCGCCATCGCCTGCTGCGTGCAGCAAAAACTCTTCGGAGCGAAGTTCATTATTTTCATCAGGGCCACTCACCTTCAGCTTAATAGTCGCGGCAGAGGCATCAAAGAAGGTCGCGTCGGTGATGGCTTGATAACTTGTGACTGCGCCAGACTCTTCGTCACGCACCACCGTTGTCTGAGGTTCGTACTCAAGGACCTCAAGTTTGAATGCAGGGTCGCCCCGCAGGTCGTCAATCGGATAGTCATAGGCCTGAGTCAGGCCAGCGAACACACGCAACTTAGGTTGCTCATCGAGGTCAAACTCTTGCTGCAATTGGCCCTGCTCGTTGGCAGTGACGTAAATAATGTCAAGCACATCGTGCTGATCTGCCCTAAAATCTTCTAACTTAATAGCAAAAACTTTACTATCTTCGTCCGCAAATGTTGGGTTATAAACGAACTTCTTTGGTTGGCCCGTCCAGGTTCTGAATTCCGACGTGTATTCTCCGATATTGAGATTAGCTAAACCGCGAATCTCGGTGGTACGCCCCAGCAATCCGCCGAGAATAATCAATAGTATTCCGCAGTGAGTGATACAAAACCCCCACTTATTCTTCTTCATCAAATACGACACTCCGTTGCGCAACACGCTTGACAGAACACCAAAAAACAGAATCACCCACATCATTGAATACCAGTCAGAGCTATAAGCGCGGCGCAAATCAAGTTTGTCAGCGATAACGAATAGCGAGAACATCGTGTCGTTTAGGCGTTCTTCGAGCTGACGTATTTCGCCATTCTTCGCACGAGTACGCAGGCCAGTTTCTGATTGACTGCGAATTGCTGCTGCTTTTTCTGCACCAAAGCGCGCGGCTATTTCTGGCAATCGATACTCGAGGTTAGACAGCATTTCCTGTATCTGCTCTTCATCGCCAGCGCGATCGCCCTCGAATCCTAGCAAACCTCTGAGACCGGTGTTGTTGCCCAAGTGATACAAGAAAAACGATTCGGCTTCACGGAAACTTTCAAAATGCTGGTAAGCTCGTCGAGCGCCAGCTGAAACAGTTGCATCGTCAATAGACGACAATTCGCCTAAAGCGACTAGCTCTTGGACATCCCCGACAGACGTTGGGTTATTAACATCTTCTTGCTGGATAAGCACACCGACCATAGCGCCAAGTGCCAAGAAGCAAAAATTCACCACAGCTACACGAACAGCCCGGACAAAGCCGAGGCAGTTGTACCATCGGTAAACAAGCAGCCAAAACATTGGCAGCAGCAAAACAAACATCATGACGCTAGCACCGGTTGGCGCGCCACCAGCTACAACTCGCGTTGCAGAAGCCATAAGAGCTTCGGCCCATAAGTACAAAGTCACGCAAACGAGTAGCGCCTTGGAGTATGTCCAGCTATTTGCTAGTTTGTTAATTTCTTTACGTTGCATTATTACAATTCTCGATCACCTAGAAAATACGTCATGTCACGCAAAACGTCAGCATAATCAGAACTAGGCAGGCAATCTAAATACGACACTGCCGAATCAATATAGCCGCGCAATTCACTGCGGGTTTTCTCTACCGCAACCGCCCACTCGTCTGGCCACATTGCAGCAAGGTTGATATCGCAGCTTTGTTCGTCACCAAACATCTTTTCAAGCCTAGCAACTTCGGCCTCTGACAAATTATCGCGCAACCTCATGAGCGGTAATGTCAATTTACCATTTCTTAAATCCGTGCCAAGTGATTTCCCGACTATGTCTTCATCACCCGCAACATCAAGCAAGTCATCGGCTATTTGAAACGCGCGCCCTGCAAGTAAACCGAATGATGACATCGACTGGCAGTCACCAGGGCTAGCCCCAGCATAATGAGCAGCCAAAAAAGCAGCGGCATCGAACAATGCGGCGGTTTTGCCGTCTATTTGACGAAGGTAATCTTCAGCTGAAAGATTGAAGTTGCCACGCGACAAGTTCTGCTCGATTTCTCCGCGACAAACACGTTTCGTAGCGTCCGCCAAGATTCGTGACGCTGTCTGGTCCGCCATGGCGGTAGATGAACTAAAAGCGGCAGAGTACATCCAGTCACCAAGCAGCACGGCAGCATGAGAGCCCCACTTTACATGCACGCAATCTAAATTACGGCGCTGACTAGCTGAGTCGAGCAAGTCGTCGTGCATCAAGGTCGCTGCGTGAATCATTTCGACATACGCCGCCACGTGAATGTGCTGCTGCTTAATATCGCCAAAGCCATTAGCTATTAACAACACGGTCATTGCCCGCAAACGCTTACCTTGAAACTGCGATGCGTAATCAAGCAAAGGTTTCATCGCCTCACTGCCAATCAGCAAATCGCTATCGATAAACTCTTGAACCCGCTGTAGCGAGACTTCGAGTTGTTCAGACACTCCGTCGAGACTGCTAAGCACGGTGCTAGTCATTTGTCATCTCGCAATACTGCAGCCATTGTTGATGAGTATTAATATTAAGCTGCTGCTCTGTGCCAACTACCGCGTGTGGCACCCTGTCTACGCCGACCTCTTCGAGAGCTTTAAACAAACTCGAATGCTCTATTACAGATAGAGTTGCAAAAGAAGAACTATGCAGTACTACTGGAAAACCAATTTGCGACGACTTGTTTTCGCATACTAGGCTAGTTGAGCCAACAGACTGAGCGTAACTCATTAAAGCCATTAATTGCGAAGCATTAATCTTTGGCATATCGACAGCCGTCAATATCAAATAATCTAAATCGCAATCATTGCAAAACTGTTGCACCGCCCTCAGTGGACCAGAAGCAGTGGCACCATCTGCCACAAAACGAAAGTCGTCAGGGCAATCAGCAGAAGACTGAGCAAGAAAGAAGTTATTATCGTTCACTATTCTAAGTTGTTGGCAA
>JAPKEZ010000003.1 GCA_028821845.1 Planctomycetota bacterium
CCAATCAAGGAAAGCAGCCTGGAAAAACTTAATACTACGCTCGATGTTTTTGACCGTAATATTAGCGTGCTCTACAGAGACTGTTTCGCCGCCCTTAGCCTGCAATATCTCGATGTCATAACCATCAGGGTCGTGCACAAAGATATACCGTGAGTTAGAAGTAGGCTTGCTTTCTCGATACCACCAGCCTTTGTCAATTACAGTTTGGCGCACGGCATCTAGGTCGTTAGTGGTTAGGGCGATGTGACCGAACTGATTGCCCAATTCGTAATCGCGACCATTGTGGTTGTGGGTTAGTTCAAGATGATAGTGGCCACTGGAGTCCGTTAAGAAGACTAAAGTCGCTTCGTCGCCGAGCACTTTGCGCCGCACTTCGCGGAGCTTCAAGAAGTCAGTGTAGAAGTCGAGCGACGCCTCTAGGTCGCGTACGCGGAGCATGGTGTGAGCGAGTTGCATGGTGTGACTGATAGTGTAGAATACAGGCTATGAATTTCAAAATTATAATCGCCTTAGTTTTACTGTTGTCTTTTACGCCAGCCATCGATTCGGACCTCGAAAATGCTGCTGTTGCCAAAATGAAAAAAGATGGTTATCAACCAGTAGAAATATCATGGGCGGCAATCAAAGGAGAGCCGTGGTTAGTAGTTGAATATGGCTGGAATAAATATATGACCGATGAAATGCCTTCGGGAATTAGTAAGCATTCAGCCGATGCGGGCAAGTACTGGGCAACGACCAAACCCTTTGGTGGCATTAGTGCGCTGGTTGATGAAGAGGGCAATGAGCATATTTTCACGTGGTCTGATTGGAAGGATCTCGATTAAGTTACAGCCCAATTCCTCGCGTACTTGAATATTAGCGACTCGTAAACTCAAAGAGCAACTGTTGCAGAACATCAATTTCTGGATGCTGCGGATAGCTGTCGATGAAATCATGCAACGGCCCAATCGCTTTGTTTCGCTTGTTGGCAGCATCGTAGAGCGCGACTAAGTTTAGTAGTAAAGAAAAATCGTGCGGCGCAAGATGTAAAGCATACTCGCTAGCGGTAATAGCTTCTTGGAAATTCGGGCTGCTAACACCTTCGATATTAACTAATTGCACCAACGCTTTAGCTTTGCCAATGACCGCAGCGTCTATATTCGGGTTCTGCGACAACGCCGTATTAAAGGCATGAATGGCTGCTGAATAATGGTTTTTGGCTACTACGTTTTTTGCCTCGCTCCAGTAACCAAATGCTTGTTGCGAAGTGCAGTTGCCTAAGCCCAGGAATGCCTCTGGCGCTTTGGCGTAATGATCAATTGTCATCTGATAAACTTTTTTCGCATTGTCTATTTCTCCGGCAAGGAATAACGAATCGGCCTTGCCAACATTTGCTTTGTAGCGCTCGATGCTAGTGCAGAAGACTTTGTCCACATTAATAGCGTCAGTGCGGCTGAAGGATTCTGTGGCCAGTTCGGCATATGCTAGGCGCTTATCGGCATCGTCAGCACTTTGCGCCTTTTCGAGCATCAGTCGGCCAAATTCAATGTGACCTGTCATTGCCTGCGGGGCGACTCTTTGCGCCCAGCGAAATAAATCTGCTTCGGTGCGCCAATGTTTACTACCCGAATACGACGAGTAAATGTTGCCGACTACCAGTAGGGTTATTAACACATAGCTTACACCACGATATGGGAAACGTATCATGGCAATTGCCAATAGAATCACAAAACCAGCGCTCGATAAATAACTGAATCGCTCTGCGAATGGGTACTGACCCAAAGCAAAGGTGTTAAGTACGGGTACGATACCCATGAACATAATGCCGAGGCCAACTTTAAGGCTTGGCGAATCAGGGGAGCGGCGCGAATAAATCATCAGACCCACAATAAGAGAAATAGCTGCCCCAATCGCAGGGAAGAAGTTGTACGGTGCCAGCAAACCTTGATTCAGCATTAAGGGATGGAATGGTGAATGACCTATAGGTATTGCCATGAATCCGAGGTGCTGACCAAGAAGCTTGAAGCTCAGATCTATTTGTTCGAGTTGATTTAAACCGTGATGAGTGTTGACCCTGTCAAATCCAGCAGCGTAATCGTCGAAGGCAACTACGCGTAGAGTGTAGTACGCGGCTAGCACTAAAAAATATCGCCACCAAATGCGTCGTCGCTGGAGGATTACCGAGAAAAGGCACAGCAGCACAACGGCAATCGCTGACTCTTTACATAACAGCGCCAAAAATAATAAGAGTGGTGCACGAACATCACGCTCGACAACAAAATAACGCATTCCTAGTAGCGCGAATAAAGTCGCTAGTAAGTCGGGCTGTGAAGAAATCCAGGCTACTGCTTCTGCGTGTGAACCAAGAATCGCAAAAAATAAACCAGTAGCGCAGGCAATTGTTCTTTTCCAGCCGAGCGCCATGCATAACAACGTAAGCGCCACGGCGCAGGCGGCATGCAGTAGTATCGAGACTAAATGGAAAAAGTTTGAGTTGCCGTCACTGACAACCCAGCTGGTGGTAAACACCGTTGCCGCTAGCGGTCGATAAAAACCTACAGCATTTGCTTCGTCGTTTACCAACTCCCAGTAGGGGGTGATGAAAGCCTTCGGAATAATTCCGAGGCTTTGAAAATTAGGATTTAACTCTAATAAGGTACGGTCATCGTAAACAAAATCGGCGCTAAACGTGTGAGCGTACAGCAAAATCGCTGCCAGGGCAGGAATTAGCAGTGTCCAGATGCGTTTGTGAGTAGACATTTCTTAAAAAAGGAATCCTAGAATTGCGCGCGCTGATAGGTTATTCTGCTTACATGACAACATCACAGCCGCTCACTAATTTGTGTCTTCTCTTCGGAGGTACCTCTGAAGAACATGAGATTAGTCTACGCTCTGCGCGTGCCGTTCGTGCTCATTTAAACCCGCAACGTTACGCGATTTATCATATCGCAATCACCCGCGATGGTCAGTGGCTGGACGAAAAGAATTCGCGAGCGCTTTTAGATGGCGAGCAGTATGAGGTGACAGCCCGTGGTCCATATTTACCGTCAGATGCAGATGTCGTGTTTCCTGTTCTTCACGGTCCAGGTGGCGAAGACGGAAGCGTTCAAGGCTGGCTAGAAATGCAAGGCATGCCATTCGTTGGCAGCGGGTGCTTGGGTTCGGCGATGGCTATGGATAAATCTGTGACCAAACACATGTTGCGCTCGGCTAATTTGCCGGTGTTGCCATGGATTGATATATCAATTAGTGACTGGCAAGACGATGCACTAGAGGTGGCTTCAAATATTGCGCAGCGTTTCGGCTATCCAATGTATGTTAAGCCCACCCAGCAGGGTTCTTCAGTTGGTATTTCTCGCGTTGAAAACAAAGGGCAGTTAACATCAGCAATAGATAAGGCATTCGAATTTTCCGATTACATCTTGGTCGAGCCGGCATCCGAAGGTGCAGAATACGAAGTGGCCATTCTTGATGGCAATGTGCCAGTGGTATCACTCCCGGGAGAAATTGAGGTCGATGGTTGGTACGATCACGACAATAAGTACAACAACGATAACGCTAAGATAATTGTGCCGTCCGAAACTATTTCATCGCGTATGGCCGAGCAATTGCGCGATGTGGCATTGAAAGCATTTCGCGTGTTACGCCTCGAGGGTTATGCCCGCGTCGATTTTTTACTAAACAGTAAATCCGGACGCTTCGCTTTGAATGAAGTGAATACTATTCCTGGGTTCACTGACATTTCGATGTTCCCTAAGTTGATGCAACATTCTGGCTACGAGTTTGATGTGTTGATCGATAAGATGATCGACTTTGCAATGGCTAATAAGCCTGCTTCAAGCAAAATACCGAGCCGCCAGATAGTCGAAACTGTTGCGTAGCAACTGGGTGCACCTTAAAACCACGGGCTGTCAACTTTTCATATAACGAATCGCACCCTTGCTCGATGAACACGTTGTGGCCGTCGGCGCAAAAGGCATTGCCAGCGAATTGGTAAGCTTCAAAATCGCTAAGTGCAATTGCTTCGGGGAAGGCAGCATTGATGAGTTCTAGCCCGTCATCGTTAAAAGCATCGCCAATGAACAGCGTGGTTTTCTCATCGAGGCAAGCAAGGGCGGTGTCTAGGTGATAGAAATCTTGGTGACGTAACTCGTAAAGTAAGATGTCTAACTCGGGGTAAGCATCGTCAATTTCTTGCCATCCGCATAAATCACTGCGTTGCCCAACAGCGGCATGCAGCAATAATCGTTGCGGATGCCAAAGTCCGTCACCATGCCCTTCGAACTTAATGTCGGTGGCTGATAGGTGCTTTATCTCAAAACCTTGATCAGTGAAAAATTGTTGGTGTACTTCGACTTCGGGACGTCGCGATAAGTGAGCCATGCTGCTGCACCACACGTGGCGGTAATGCGGCACGATAAAGGAGGGGTTAGCCGTAAATACCAAATCGTGCATTCCGCTTATCGCTGGCAGCACTTCTACGTTGAGTCCGTTATTAGCAAAGGAGTCGTGTAGTTGTTGCCACTGCTGCATTGCGGCTTGCTTGTCTATTTTCTGCAACTCGCCGTTCTCGTCGCGCATGTGATTGTTGTGCGCTTCCTTAACATCGAAGAAGTTGGCCGCAGCCATCAGCACAGATTGAGTAGCCTCAACAGTGGGGTAATCACCAGCACGTCTCTGCCATTCACTTAAAGTGCGAATAATCGCCATTAATAAACGTCGCGCTTCTTGGCAGAAAGTTGCGCTAAATATAGCATGACTGCTGTTCCGGCCATCAAAACTAAAACGCTAAGCCAGTTTGATGGTGGGGTGGCGCTCGGCGGCAGTAAGCCAGTAGCTACTTTTTCTATGCCGCACATTGATTTGGCTAATCCCATCACATAATGATGCAGTGACCACATTTTTGCCTCGCCGGGTAATGAACCAACAACTGTTCCCCAGAAGAACAAAAAGAACGCTGCCCACAACAATGGTTTTTTAGACCATATAGCGAACAACAGGCAAAGCGCGCTGTAAGGGATCACTGACAAAATTAACAATAAGCTGTGCATGAAGCCAAGGCTCATTACCTCACCGAATGATTCGGGCCTAAAAATTCCAAAAACTAGCGATGGCGCTAAGGCGGCGAGCAGTAACAAGGGTATTGCCGAGAGGATGCTTCCGACAAGTAAGCCACTCACGCATGCCCAACGCGGTACAGGTCGCGTGAAGATGTAAGCTATCGCACCTTTTTCATAAAGCGAGGCGACCGTTGGCAAGGTTAAGAATAGAGCGATAAATGGTAGCGTAAAGTAAACGTTTATCGGCACGATGTACTCGCGCAGAAAATCTGCCGGATTCCCGATAGCTTTGTCAGCGTATTGAATCGCAATAAAACTTATAATGGCTGGAATTAGCGCGATTGCAGCAAACACAATAACCCCGGCATTTTTCATGCGACTACGCCAAGTAAAGGCAGCTAAGGATTTGATGGCGTTAATCATGCGTTGTCAGAGAGCAAGAGGCCATAAACTAGCTCGAGTTCTTGGTCGTCAGTTTCTAGGGTTTCGATAATTCCACTGCGACCGTAAACGCTGAGTTTTTCTAATAAAACAGGCAAGTCAAAAGTATTAAGATGAAAACGTCCATCGATGTCTTGATTAAAACCGGTAATTAATTCGTCGCCGAGTAATTCGGAAATAAGTTGACGAAGATTCTCACCCTTAATTGTGGCGCGCCGCGGCTTGCGATCGATGAGCTTGCGAATATCCGATAACCGTCCCTCGGCGAGGAGTCGTCCGTGGTGCAACATCATCAAGCGGTCGGTGACAGATTCTACTTCATGCAAAACGTGCGACGCGAGTAGCACAGTACGTCCACTTTCTCCCCATTCGCGCACCCTGTCAATAGTTTGGCGGCGATTTGCGGGATCCATGCCGTTAAGTGGCTCGTCGAGTAACAGTAAATCTGGCTCGAAGAGTAGGGCCTGGGCAACTTTCACTCGCTGACGCATTCCTTTCGACATTTCGCATAATCGAACGTTGGCTTTTTCTGCCATGCCCATAAAGTCGAGGGCTTCCATCGCACGTTTTGTTGCTGCCGCTCCATGTTCGCCACCTAGCACCGCTAGCATCTTCATGAAGTCGACAGCCGTCTCGTTCTCAAAATGGATGTCTTCACCAATCGAGTATCCGATGTGACGCAAAGCGTGGTAATTGCCAGGCACTATTGTTTCGCCAAATATTTTTATGCTGCCCCGTGAGGCGTGAATTTGCCCAGTAAGCAAGCGCATGAAAGTTGATTTGCCAGAGCCATTGGGGCCGAGCAAGCCGAAGACTCCTTTGTCGAGGGTGACATTTAATCCAGCCAAGCCCTGAACTTCGCCATACCAACGCGACAAGTTCTTACATTCAATTGCGGGATAATTCATCCTAAGAAAGTGCGGCGCTTCAAGCCGCGGTAAACAATTAGAAACGAAACAAGTGATGTGGTAAGCATTACCATGATTGACACATTTGGCGAAGACTTAAATAGTTGGCTATTCGTTGGTATTTCGTTGAGCGCATACTCGCAAACTACACCAGTATTGTGCAATATAGATAATGCTAGCACATCCGAATTCCCCGTAATAGCGAATATAATATTAGCAAGTATCGATACGACAATGAAGATAAACACAAACGATATGTTGGTCCATAGCCCGCTTTTAGTGATTGTTGTAATCGCTTGCACTAGCAGTGACAGAGTTACTGAAATTAGCAGCAGAGACCAAAACATACCAAACGGAACAATTGCGATTTGTTGGAAGTGCGTATCGCTGGAAGTAGCCCAATCGGAAATCCATACCAATAGCATTGGCCCGAAAGTGGCAGTCATTAGAAAACCAACAAAAGCCGCGCTACGACCAAGAATGTAACTGAGCGGGCTAATCGGTCTCGAAAAATATGCGTCGAGTGCGTTGGTTTCGATGTCTTTAGAGATTAGATCGTAACCAAAGAGCAGCGAGAGTGGCAGTAGAACTGGATTTACGAACAACTTTAGCAGGACTAAATACACGCCGGCATCAATCACGAAATCATCGCTATCGCCACCAGCGATGACCCCTATCTGCTGCGTAAGTTCGCGCCATGACGGCACAACCTGATTCAAGGCGTACATTATTATCATCATGACCGCGCCTTGCATAAGCGAAAGGCTGGTGATGCGCCTCACCCATTTCGATTTCCATCCGCGGCTTAACGTAAGCTCGGCGAGTGGTACCCAGGCGGGAATTCCCGATCGCGGACCGCTGTACCTTTGATATTCAGCTGCTTTAAATGTCATGCTTAAGATTCGAGTGCTTCGAGGAAAGCGTCTTCAAGAGAGCGCGCTGCAGGGTGAACGCCCAGCAGCTTTGTTTTTGCGACTTCAGCCAACTCAAACATCATTGGCGAAGTAACAATTTCTTCGTCCCGCGAGACGATGAATTCTCCGACGTGCTTGCCAGGAATAATGATGTAATTGTTGTTTTGCGCACAGTCATTAAATTGCTGGGCCTGTTGGTAATCGACGCGTACTCGTTTGGCGCCACGCGCGGCAGTGGTTAGCTCGGCAACCGTTGCGCTTTGTTTTAGATTGCCCTCGTCTAGCACCCATACTTGATCGCAAAGGCGTTCGACATCGGGAAGCAAATGACTAGCTAGAACCAAGTGAATATTATGCTCGCTAGTGACACGCTCGATTAAACCCAGCATGCGCTCCCGTGATTTTGGATCGAGACCGTTAGTTGGCTCATCTAGAAACAGGATGTCAGGGTCGTGTGCCAGCGCCGCCGCCAATTTATAGCGCTGGCGCATGCCAACAGAATACGTCTCTACTTCGCGATAACGTTCTTCTCCGAGGCCGACAAAGTGCATGACATCGTGAGCCCGCAACATGGCGTCGTCGGCAGGGATACCGCATATTTGCGCAAGATGGGCAATACCACGTACGCCAGAGATAGAACCGATAAACGAATCACGTTCAGGCATATAGCCGATTCGCGCTCGCAGTTGCATGCCATGTTTCGCGACATCCTGACCAAAGATACTTACTTTGCCAGAGTGCGGTCGAATGAGACCCAGGATAGAACGCAGCATCGAGGATTTGCCAGCGCCGTTAGCGCCGAGCAAGCCAAGGCATCCACCGCTGAAGTTGACGCTAACGCCATGGAGTGCTTCGTAGCTGCCATAGCGAACCACAAGATCGTTTAAGGAGAGTACGTTATTGCTCACAGAGTGATTGGAATTAAAATCGAACGAGTTACTTCGGAAGTGAGCTCGCTTAGCTTGGCGTATAGATTGTGGTTCACTAACGAGCGCCGTACCTCATCTTTGAAAAGATGCAATTCAACAACACCTTTGGTGATAACAGATTCAAGGCGCGCGAGATAAATCCAGCTGTCTCCTATTATTGGTCCGCGCAACATAATGCTGTCGATGAGTTTTGCGCCAAGGCCGTTAAAAAGCTGTCGACGAAATGTTTCTTCAAACTTCACATCGTTGCGTTTGATGTACCCGATTTTGCCTTGACGCTTGCTAGTGACGGGGTCTTTGCAATAAGATTTTACAGCGTCTTCCCAGTTGAGTTTTTCAGAGTTAATGCTTTCCGCGACTTTGTCTAATATCATATAACGCGCCATACGTTCGTCTTCACCGAGAGCGGCTCCGGTTTCACTGTTGAATAACGGCAGGCGAATCCATGATAGTTTGATGATGCCTGCGAATTCGGGAATTGAACGATGGAAGTGAGTGCGTAACTCTGCTGTCGAGTAAGAGCTTTTCTGCAAAGCAATCAATCGTGCTCGCACTACAATTTCGAGACCGCCCTGAGCTAATGCCGCTTGTGGATTTATTGTTTGGGAACCACGTTCTGCCGCCCAAGATAAAGCTTCGCTGATTAACGCTTGCTGTGATACTTGAGAGATCTCTTTGGCATCCAGAACCAGCTTATTGCTGAACCAGCGTACATGGTTGTAGAACTTTTGCGAATTGATATACAGTTTTAGGTAATCGTAATCGCGCTGCAATATTTCTTTTAAACTATCGTCGTTTTCGAAAAGATTTTGCAGCACATCCCTGGCCGAATAGTTTTCACCATTTTGCTGCAATACCGTTGTGCCCATGACCTTCTCAATTTGCTGGTGCGTGTCACTTGTCTGTTGACCAGACAATGAGGCGCAGCACAGTAAGCCGAAAAACATCTGTTTTAGCATGTAAATATTATACGGTATTTTGCTACATTAGTTACTCGCTAAACCATGACTAAATCATCTCGAATTATCGAAAACGGAACTGAGCATTTCGCTCAATTTAGCAAGCATGCTCCGCGGGTGTTTTTTGCACCAGGGCGGGCCAATTTGCTTGGCGCGCATATGGATTACAATGGTGGGGTGGTGATGCCGGTCGCCTTATCGAAGGGTACTTATGTATTTGCTGCTATTCGCAAAGACAACATTCTGCGCATTAGTTCGCAGCAATTTGGCGGTGAGGTAGTTGAGATGGAAATCAGCGACTTGCACCCACAGCGCGCTAAGGGCTGGGCTAGCTATATCGAGGGTGCTTTGTGGGCGACACATCAACGTTGGCAGTGCTTGAGTGGCCTCGATGTTCACGTCGACTCAGATTTGCCTATTGCGAAAGGCTTAAGCTCGTCGGCAAGCGTTATTTCGGCGGTTGTTAAAGCCGTTGCAAGTTTGTTTGACATCGACGCTGATTGCGACGAAATGATCCACTTGTCGCATTTGGCCGAAAACCGCTACGTTGGAGTACGCTGTGGTGTGTTGGACCAAACAGCTATTTTCCTTGGGCAAAAAAATACAATATTAATGTTCGATTGTCTTGAACTTACTAGAGTTCATGTGCCGCTAGACAGTCATGCTACACAAATAGCTATTATTGATTCTCAGATATCGCGCGAATTAGCGTCGTCGGAGTTTAATTTACGGGTTGCTGAATGCACTAGTGCATTGTCGGCAATGCAAAAACATGTTCCGGGGCTGACTTGTTTGCGAGAACTGACAGCCAATCAGTTTAGCGAGTACAAAGATAAGTTAAGCACAATCGAGCAAAAGCGCACGCGACACGTTATCGACGAAGTACAACGCACGCGCCGTGGGGCTAAAGCTCTGCGGGCCAATAACATTGCAGGATTTGGTGCTTGCATGACAGCGGCTCATTATTCGTTGCGCGACTTACTGGAAGTCTCAATAAACGAATTGGACGTTATCGTTAAGGCGGCTACCGATGTAGATGGTTGTTACGGCGCGCGATTAACTGGTGCAGGTTTTGGCGGTTGCGTGGCGGCGCTGGTGCATCCGCAAGCTAAAGCCGAATTCGAAAAACATGTTTGCGATGCATATAAGCAGCAGACTAATATCCAAACATCAGTGCAGTGGTTTTCGCCATCTGGCGTAGTTTGCGAAATAAAAAACTAGTGATTAACAACAGGCACAATAAACACCTTTAAGTACCGGCGCGAGTTGTCCTCAACTTCTTTGACCCACACTTCATCAGTATTGCTATATCCAGACTGTTTAGCAATTTTCAGCAGCATCTCACTACCGAATTCGTCTTCCACACTATCGTAGGTTGCCCATCGTAGCCAAGTCTTGCCGGTGATGGATTTAATGTTCTCAATTTGGAACTTGGGCTGTTGCTCAAACACGAAATAGCGTTCAGAGCGGTTAACCCACCACCAACCTTTTGGGAGTTCATCTTTGCTAGTGAATTCGTCTTCTGCGATGTAAAAAAAATCTTCGTTTACAATGCCAACGCGGTCGGCTAATGATTCGGAATCTGCATGCGCTAAGCGAATCGAGTCGAGTGGATTGAAGTCGGGTGGCACAAAAGCACTATCTAAAAACAAGGCACCGTCTTGCAGATCACTGAAAGTTTCGATGCGGATGCCGCCCGGTGTAGTCCAGTACCAAACGGTTGGATATAAGACGCCTTTTTTACCAAGCGCTTTGTAATTACTCAATTGCACGGCATACTCTCCTATAGAAACTTCGTCCGCTAAATTGTTGTCGTTTAGCGATGTCTTTACGTCGCTCCTGTACTTGCTCGAGGGCATGTTCAATATGTGCCATCGCAGTTTTGTTTCAACGCCAAAGACGTTGGCAGACTCTGGATCTTCTTTGAAAGCTGCACCTGGCCTCTTGGCCCAACAGCCATTTTTGGCATCGAAGAGGAAAATATTTTTTCTATCTACAACGCCAACCGAAAATCTCATACGATCGTCACCGCCGAGCCATAATTCTCCTTGTTGCGAAACATCGCGATCGTCGAAGCGAAAAACAATTTCTCCGGTCATACGAAAGTGCTTGGAGGGTGAAACCTCTTTTCCGGAACGAATATTGGGCGCTTCTTGTTTTGCGCATGCTGCAGCAAGTAAAAAACAGAGAAGCGCGCGAGCTAACATTTAGTCTGAAACCGGCAGCCAGCTTTCTGGGTCTGGCCCAAGGTCGCGGCCATGAATACGGCTTAGCGAGGCGCGCGCAATGGCGGAGGTTAATTTGTCGGGGTCACTCAGGGCAGAAACAAGAGCGACTGTCGAACTGTTAGCACCAATGCGGCCTAGAGCCCAGGCGGCGGCGATTCTTACGTCAGGTGCAGTATCGGCGGATAAGGCATTGGTGATTACACCGAGACAATGGTTAGCCGAGAACAAGCCTAGGGCTAAAATAGACTGGGCGCGAACCGAAGGGCTTGGGTTTTCTACGAGGCTAAGTAGCAACGAGCTGGCTAATCCGCTATCGTCATTCATGTCTGTTGAGCCAAGTTGGAACAAACAAAAGGCAGCGTTTGAAGATACTTCTGGATTATAGCCAAGTCGTGCGACAGCATCGACTATTGGCGCCATTGCAGTATTTTGCGAAGACAGTATGCCAATCCCGAGTAAAGTTTTTGCCACGACGACAGCATCATCACTGCCCAAGTTGTTGTGAAGAACGGGCAATACACTCTCGTCTCCACTAAAACCAAGGGCCGCACTCGCAATCCCTTGAAAGCGTGCTTTCCCGCTGATGGCTTGGTTCTCTATTTCGTCGCGATAGCGAGTTACAAATAAGCCAATTGCATTTGCTGAAATATATACTATTTCTTGATTATCTACAGTGCGTTGACGCGCCATGGCCTGCCCCCAAGCAACTATTTGGCGGTCACATTCAGCAATAATTTGGCCGGCAGATAAGGCGCCATTGTTTTCGATCATCTCTCTGCCAGGGGATTCGCTGTCTTCGGAGTTCACTATAGTCTTATTCGAAGTGTTCTTCAGGGCCTCGAAACTCGGAAGTACAGGTTCGACGGTGGGCTCACTTGAGCACGATCCGGTGAATACCGCCGCGCAAGCAACTAAAATTAGGGTGAGGCTGAATCTCATAGTTTCACGTACAATAACAGACCCGCAAGGTGATAAACATCTTCCTTATAAATTGGAACTTCTCGAAACAATGGCCCTTGAAGGCCACGAACAAATATTGGCAGTGCAAGACGCGCCGTCAGGGCTCCGGGCATGGATTGCCATTCACGCCCTAAGCCCTCAGCCGGCTTTTGGGGGCATTAGAATCCTAAATTACCGCAGCGAGCGCGACGCTTTGTTCGACGCTTTGCGATTGTCGCGTATTATGACTTATAAATGCGCGTTGGCTGGGGTGCAGGGTAGCGGCGCCAAAACGGTGGTCATCTCGAATAGTATCAACGATAGACCAGCTGCCATACGCGCCCTTGGCCGGCATATTGAAGGCTTGGGTGGTGTTTACCGAGCAGGCCCTGATGCCGGTTTTACCCACGATGATCAACAAGTGTTGATGGGAGAGACTCAATACATCGCTCATTTTGGCGTTGATGGCGGCATGCAGTCTTCCGGAGACGCCACTGCCGAGGGCGCTATGCATGGCATTTTGCGTGCTCTAGAATTGCGTAGCGAATTACAGATAGAAGAAATAACAGTAGCGATTCAGGGATTAGGTTCAGTGGGATTTTCTCTAGCCAAACGTTTTCTTGAATTAGGTGCGCGCGTTGTCGGCGCCGATGTCGATTCGAGCAAGATTGCCGCCGCCCAGAAACTTGGCGTCACAATTGTGCCGCCGTCTAAAATATTGTCTACTAGTTGTGACGTGTTGGTGCCGTGTGCGATGGGAGGCACAATTCACGATGTGTCTATTCCGGGCATTCAAGCGAGCATTGTCGCTGGCGTTGCTAACAACACTCTTGGTCACGATTCACAGGCAGCTTTGTTAAAGGAAAGTAACATTACGTTTTTACCTGACTTCGCACTAAACGCCGGTGCTTTGATTGAGGGTAGTCACCACTTTCACACTAGCGAGAATAGTTGCCCTCAAAAAATTGCCGAGATTGGTGAAACGATTGTAAATATTCTTCAGCGCAGCGACGACGATAAACTTTCAACGATAGAGGCGGCCTTTGCTTTGGCCTCTGAAAAAGTAATCACCACTAAGAGTCATTAAACTCTTCAAGCCAAATCATTTGTATGGCCTCTAGTACTTTTTCGTTGCACTTGTCGCGCTCGCCGATGAACCCCGGCAGTGACAAGATACGTTCAATTAAGTCAGTGAAGCGAATTTGTAAGGGATTGTAGTCGGGGTCCCCCTCATATAATTCAATAGCAATGTCATCGATGTTGTTCCAGTTTAGTTGCATTAATGCGCCTCTTTAACTTTGTTGCGGTTCCAGGTAGGGATTTCAATAATTACGTCGCCACTGCCATTCGCCACTGCTTGGCAAGCAAGGCGGCTAGTGAGCGTGAGCCCCGGTGCGTTGTCGAGCATATCCTCCTCATCTTCTTCCGCTGGTTCGAATCCACTTTCGTCGCTGCGCACAATGATATGACAAGTCGAACAAGCATTGACGCCACCACACGCGTGGTCAATATCGATGTGATGTAGATCGGCAAGGTGTAAAACGCTGCCATTCTCGCCATCATGAGCCTCGCCCAAGTTATCAGTGTCTACATCAACGGTTTTGTTGTCTGGTAAGAAAGTAATGCGGTAGGTACTCATGAACTTAGGTCACTCACTTTTTGGTTTTTAACAGCGTTGTTGGCGACGTCGTTCATTAGAGACTCAGCCAAAGCTATGGAAGCCTCTTCAAGCTCGTCGACGCAATTTTTTATTTGTTTGGCCTCTGTTGAGCCTTCGATGTTTTCAGCGGCGGCTGTCGCTTCGCGTAACTCTTCCCACGATTCTGGACTCAAATTTTCTTTAGCGAATTCTTGATGCTTATGCACAGCCCGTAAAACATTTTTACGTTGTGCATGCAAATCAATGATGCGCCGCGTTTCTAAATCTCGCTCGGCATTTTGCCAAGCATCCGCCAGCATATTTTCGACTTCATTGTCGGTTAAGCCATGTTTCGGTTCGATTGAAATAGAAGCCTCAACACCACTTTTTTCTTCTTTGGCGAAAACGCTCAGCATACCATTTGCATCGAGTTGGAAGCGTACGCCGATTTGTGGCAGACCCGCAGCCATCGGTGGAATGCCGCGTAGCTCGAATTCTCCTAAAGTGCGATTGTCTTTTACGAGTTCACGCTCGCCTTGTACAATCGTAAACTTAACAGCCGTTTGGCCGTCGACATAAGTAGTGAAGCCCTCTTTGGCTTGTACTGGTATCGCAGAATTGCGATTGATGATTTTAGAAACCGTTCCTTCGGCGGTGCCGATGCCCAACGACAATGGTGTCACGTCGAGTAACAAAGCGTTTTTCACCTCGCCACCGAGGACGCCGGCTTGAATCGCCGCTCCCCGTGCAACCACTTCATCAGGATTGATGCTGTCATTGGCTGGACGGTTAAAGAGTTGGGCGACTGCAGCCTTGACGAATGGCACACGAGTAGAACCACCGACCAAGATAATTTCGTCGATGCTATCAGGAGTTTGCTTGGCATCATGTAACGCGCTGACGCAGTGATCGAGTGTGCGCTGCACGTACGGGATAATCCAGTTTTGGAAGGTACGCCAATCAATGGTGCGGCGATAAGCGATGCCCGCATCTGCATCGTGATAAACGAACTCGGCATCTTCGTTAGACGACAATTGCTTTTTTACATCCTCGGAAATCATGCGCAAGGCCGCACGCGCTCGTGGGTCGGCAAGCACTTCAACGCCAGACTGCTCACGTATCTCAGCGGCGCAATGCACCATGATAGCTCGGTCAAAATCATCGCCCCCGAGATGAGTGTCGCCTGCCGTTGCGATAACTCGGAAGACATCGTCGTGTAGCTCAAGTACAGAAACGTCGAAGGTCCCACCCCCTAAATCGAAGACAACCACTTTGCAGTTGTCTTGCTTATTTAAACCGTAGGCAAGCGCTGCAGCTGTAGGTTCGCTGACAATGCGCATTACTTCAAGTCCGGCCAAAGAGGCAGAGCGGCGAGTAGCTTGGCGTTGCGCATCGTCAAAATACGCTGGGACTGTGATGACAGCTTTTGTTAAACTTTTGGCATCGAGTTTGAGTTCGGCCGCGGCGCGGTCGCGGCATGCCTGCAGGATATGCGCACTAACTTCTTGCGGCGTAATGAGGCGTTCTCCTAAATCAATAATTGCCATGTCGCGCTTTTCTGAGTGCACCACCTTGTAAGGTAGAGTTGATATTTCGCGTTCAAGGTCTTCAACAGAGCGTCCAATTAAACGTTTGGCAGAATAAATGGTATGTAGCGGGTCTAGTAGCATTCGCTCGACGGCAGCTTTCCCGACTACCGGAGCTCCACCTTGCGGAAAAGAAACAACCGACGGAATGAGGGTATCGCCTTCACCGTCATGCAGTACGCGAGGTTCGCCATGTTGATATACAGCCACTAAGCTGTGTGTCGTGCCAAGGTCGATTCCGAGAATGAGCTCGCTGGTTTGTGGCTCTTGTCCGAGGATGGGGAGTTCCATTATTAATAACTAGTTTCGATGGTGCGCGCTAGGTAGTGCAGTTGGTTCAGCAACTGTTGTAGTTTAGGTAAATCTTGAGAACGATTCTGATCGGATTCCCATGTCGAGAAAAGTTGCGACAACTGCATAAGCTCGCGCTGTTCCCTCTGACGTAAGTCAAAAATCAATTTGCTTAACGCCGTAGAGTCGTTACCACCTTTCGCCATGGCGAGTTCTTCTTTAATCTCAAGCATTTCCATTAAGAATTCCGGATCGGCATTAACCCCACTCGGATCGTAAGGACAAGCGAACACTTCGAGTAAGGCAATCGCTCGCTGCAACGGATTACTTAAACAAGCATGCGCCATATTGAACTCGGCCATTTGTTCTTCTGCATGTTCGCGCTCAACCACGGGCGCGCAAGCAAAACGGTCAGGATGCCATTTTAAACCAGCAGCACGTAAAGCGCTGTCGATGTTGCTGGCCTCTAAGTTAAATGTAACCGGCAAGCCCAGTAATTCAAAAGGGGATGCCATCGGCTATTAAACAGAGAATGAATCTCCGCAGCCGCAAGTGCCAGTTGCATTGGGATTAATAAATTGAAATCCTTTGCCCTGTAGGCCGGTGGTGTATTCGAGTGTAATGCCGCTCAGGTACAACAATGACTTCGGATCACAAAACAAACGTACACCCTCAAACTCGAAAATCTCGTCGCCTTCTGCGGGAGACTTGTCGAAATTTAAAGTGTAAGTGAACCCAGAGCATCCACCTCCTTTAACACCAACGCGCACACCAGCTAATGCAGGCTCAAAATCAGTTTGCTCAATTAGACGCTTGACCTCGGCAATCGCCGAAGCTGTCATGACAATTCTAGATGCGGTATCAGTCATTGCCTTGTTTGCTTTCGTAGTCAGAGATAGCTTGCTTGATAGCGTCTTCAGCCAAAACGGAACAGTGAATCTTTACCGGCGGTAATGCCAGCTCTTCTACGATATCAACGTTGCGAATTGCGGTAGCTTCTTCAACCGTTTTCCCTTTCAGCCACTCAGTAGCCAAAGACGAAGATGCAATTGCAGAGCCGCAGCCGAATGTCTTGAATTTGGCGTCGGTGATGACGCCTTCTTCGATTTGTACTTGCAGTTTCATTACGTCGCCGCATTCTGGTGCGCCAACAACGCCAGTGCCGACGTTACTGCTTTCTTTATCGAGAGACCCAACATTGCGTGGGTTCTCGTAGTGATCGATTACTTTATCAGAGTATGCCATGATTAATGAGCCCCCCAAGATACGGAGGCGACGTCGATACCTTCGAGCGCCATCTCGTAAAGAGGTGACATGTCTCGCAGGCGTTTGACGGTAGAAATTGTTAATTCAGCAGCGCGGTCTACTTCTCGTTGAGTCGTGAAGCGGCCAAGGCTAAAACGGATGGATGAATGCGCGAGGTCGTCGCCGACACCCATAGCACGCAGAACGTAAGAGGGCTCGAGGCTTGCTGATGTGCAAGCAGAACCAGAGCTAACGGCAATGCCGCTCATGCCCATTAACATCGATTCGCCTTCAACGAATGCGAAGCTGATGTTTAAGCTACAAGCAAGACGGTTGTTCTCGTCGCCGTTAATGGTGAGATGAGTCAATTCGGCAGCAAGTTGTGCCTGCAGTGAATCACGTAGCGCAGTAATGCGCTGATGGTCAGAATCGCGATCGGTTTGGCAAATTTCAAACGCCTTGGCCATGCCGACAATACCCGGTACGTTAAGCGTGCCAGAACGCATGCCGCGCTCGTGGCCACCACCATAAAACACCGGTTCGATACGTACCCGCGGGTTGCGACGGCGTACATACAAAAAGCCAACCCCCTTTGGACCGTACATCTTGTGTGCAGAGCCCGACAACAAATCGATATTCATTTCTTGTACATTAATCAGTTCTTTGCCAACCGCTTGCGTGGCATCGGTGTGAAATAGCACGCCATTCTCATGGCATATATCGCCAATAGCCTTCACCGGGTGAATGGTGCCTATTTCGTTATTGGCCATCATCAGGCTAACTAAGATGGTGTCTTCGCGGATAGCATTTCGCAATTCGTTGAGGTCAATGTTGCCTTTGGTGTCAACGTTAAGCACTGTAACCTCATAGCCTGCATTTTGCAGGGCAGCCATCGGATCGAGTACTGCCTTATGCTCAGTGGAGCAAGTAATAAGGTGCTTGCCTTTAGGGGCATACATCTTGGCAACACCAAGAATCGCCAAATTGTTGGACTCGGTCGCGCCAGAAGTAAAAACTATTTCGCGTGACTTGGCATTAATGCCAGCAGCCATCGTCTCTCTTGCACTTTGAGTAGCTTTCTCAGCATCCCATCCGAACTGATGATTGCGCGAGGCTGCGTTTCCGAACTTGTTATTAAAGTAGGGCAGCATCGCTTCGACTACACGCTCGTCGACAGCAGTTGTCGCTTGGTGGTCGAGATAGATTTGTTGAACGTCTGTTGAGGTCATGACTAAACGGGGAAAACAAGATGATCAGCAGCCGGGTGGGGCTGATGATCGGGAGAGCCCTCGGCCAAATCAGCCAAAGTAGCATTGGTAAGAACCGAACGAATATCTTCGGCTAGTTTGACGATTCCAGACTTGATGATACACGATGGAGAGAGATTGCAATAACCTTCATCGGTGCAATCAACAACGTTAAGTGGTCCGTCTAGGCATTCTACGACTTCACATAAAGTGATTGCGGCTGGTTTCTTGTTGAGGCGATAGCCACCGCCAGGGCCGCGAGTTCCGCTAACAATCTGGCTACGTGACAAATGTTTAAGCACCTCGGCCAGTAAACGGCGCGGCACATTTAGCTCAGCGACAATTTCTTTGGCGCTAGTAAAGCCAGACTCATTTTGGGCCATAAAGGCCAAAGCCATGAGTCCGTACTCGGATTTCTTTGTGAGTCGAAGCACATTGTAATTATAGCATGCTTTTAGTGCTTAATTACGTTTTCTGCCCTTTTTGTCGGGTGCAGCCGCCTTAAAAACCTCTATAAGGGACTCTGGGAGCGCAGTAGGCTTCTGTTCTGCCTTTGTTAGGCACCCAAGCTCAACTTCTCCAGTTGCGCATAGCCGCATTTCGCTCTTTTCAAATATTTCATAGCCATAGCGCACTGTTGCAGCGGACCAAGCCAGAACATGAGTGCGAATTACCGCAATATCATCGAAACGTAGTGACGACACATAATCGCATCGGGCATGGGTTACAGGCAGCATAAAGCCAAGCACCTCCTCCATGTCTCGATAAGAAAACCCCTGGTCGCGAACCCACTCGGTGCGTCCAAGCTCGAAAAGGTCTAGGTAGCGCGAATAATACAGCACGCCCATCTGATCAACGTCGCGATAAAGCAAACGGTACTCGGAGTCTTGGTAAACAGCCATGAGAAGATTGTAGAATCTCCCCTCATGATAACCCAAGACCTTGCCCCATGCGAATCCACGCGTGCACAAATTTCATCTACGGTTTGGTTTTCAGTGTTAATCCCTGGACTAGGGCATTTGCTGCAAAAACAACGCGGATGGGCTCTATTTTGGTTTGCGGCTAGCCAATTTCTTTTAATTGGCGGCTTTTATCTAGCAGATTTCTCGCAATTAGATTACGGAAGCCCCATCGGTATAGGTGACAACACCATAATCTATTTCTTAATCCCGGAGAGCGGCAACTTTTTAAGTACTCAGATATTCGCCCGCATGTACGATAGCATCGAATCCGGCGGGCGCTACCCAACTGAAATCCCATGGCGTAATTTGGGCTACATCATGTCAGCGATGTCTGGTTTCTTTGGCCTCTTCAGTGCCGCCCACGCCGCCGGCATGCTAAGTCGTAGCAGTGCAAGGTCATCTCATGCTAAAACGTTAATGAATCCTGGCAGAGCAGCCCTATTAAATTTTATTCTGCCGGGCTTGGGACATTATAAAACGGGCCGTAAATTTAAAGGGGTGCTGCTTGGCAGTTCAATTATGGCTTTATTCATTGTTGGCATGATGCTCGGAAACTGGGCAGACTTTGATCGCCAGCGTCACTCATATTATTGGGTAGGGCAAATGTGTATGGGTGGCAGTGGTTGGCTTACTGCATTAATTAGCGAACCCGCTAAGTTCACTTCGGTAATGCCTTATCAAGACGTTGGTTTATTGTTCACAACCGCCGCTGGCTTCTTCAATATTGTCGCTTCGCTCGATGCCTTCCATCGCGCCGAGCACGATATCTTAATTCTTGAACCAAGTAACGACATTTCAGAATAATGATGGGCTCACCAATTGTAATGATTCTGCTACTGCTGTTTTTCAGTGCAGTACTTGGTGTAGTTGCTAGCTGTTACCGCTTCGATTCTAAAAAAGAAATATTAGATAGCTTGCCACGCCGCGCACTAACCTTTGCCTTAGTGGTAGCAGGATTCGCCGTCGTTGCTTACTTGTTGTCGGCAACAGTGCTGATGCCATCGGCTTAGGCTTAATCGTCGCTATAACCTAGTTGGCGCAATGTAGCTAGCACATCGGCTGGCAACTCAACTGCTTTCCCGTTGTATTCGAGTTGTTGATGACCGATAACAGAATAAGAGCCATCGGGATGAATGGTTTTACCACCAATATCACAACGGTATAGCGGATGCGTTGACGTAACCGAGAGGTCGGCATTAGAGTTTTTACCAAGCGCAGAGGCTGGCATCGAGTTTTCGATGTCTAAGTATTCGAGCAGGTAAGTGCCAATATGGTGCGCCGCTACAGGCTTAGCAATTTGACTAGGCTCGATGTTGCCCGCATGAATTATCGCCAACGGAACCTTCACGACACAATCAGCAAAAGTGTGACCATGTTCGAACGACCCTTGATCCCAGAGTTCTTCGCCGTGATCTACGTGAATCACCACTACATAATCACTTGAAGTTTTACTTAACTCGGCGAGCGTTAGTTCTAGTTGCTCATCTAAATGCCTGATTTGCGCATTGTATGCTGCATGTACAGCGTCTTTTATGTTTTCATCTACAGCGAAGAAATCGCGTCGCTGTTGCGGAGTCTTGTCGAGGATGGAAAAGTCACTGATATTTTTGCCAAAGTATTTTTGCGCATCATCTTCGCTGGAGTACGGCCAGTGGGGCTCCATGAAATGCAGCATTAATAATCGCGCACGGTGACTATTCGAATACCACCATTCGGTAGCAAGCTGCTGTGAAGAGTCGACGCGATCGGCGGTTCGCGCATACATATCAAAACCTTGCTGAATGTTAGTCCAGCTTTCAAGGAAGGGGTTTTGGTGAATGAAGGCGGTGGCATAACCAGCAGCGCTAAAAGCTTCGGCGAAGGTAGGCACATCGCCTAGCGACATGAAATCGCGCTTATCAGCTTTTCCGCCTGCAACTTCTGCAAAAGCACCGCGCCCGGCACCGTGCTGCTGCGGGGTTAAGCCACTAACCACTGAGGCGAAAGCGGGGAGAGTCCAGTTAGAGGGGGAGTAAGCGTTGGTATATTGACGACCTGTGGCAATTAACTTTGACAAGAACGGCGCTTGTGACAGCGCTGAACTGCGCATAGTGTCGATGCTAATAAAAATAACATCGCTTTGTGGAGGATGAAGCGATGCACTGAAGTCAGGAGTAGCCCATGCGATTTCTGGACCCGCATCGCTAGCTGAGGACGGCATCGCGTAACTTGCATTAAGTAACAACTCGCCACCACCATTTAGACGAACTTGAATAGGGTGCCATTTATTATCGTTCACGCTTAAGCTGGTTAGAACCTCAAGCTCTTCGCCATTTTGTTGTACGACGCTAAAGGTAATTTCTTTATTAGGCGCAGTCGTACTTCGTACGGCAGTCGTAAAAACTTGTCCAATGGCCTCAGGAATTTTTACTAGCAAGCGTGATGGTGTATCACAAATTATCGCCTGTCGTCCCATGCTGAATAAATCAGGGGAACTTGTGGTGCTTTCGCCACCATAAAGTTCACTCGCCTCTTCGCTAGCACCATAGCGCATCACACCAACCTGGGCACTAACAATTGCATTAGTGCGTGGTGTGGCATCTTTGCTACAGACAGCGGTGATGCAAAGAAAGATGATGGTGGCTAGTAATCTCATTTAGGGCCCATTGTGCGATAGCTACCGTTTGCGGTGCGGCTGACTCTACCTTGGAGCTCTAATTCTAACAATTGCAGCTGTAGTTGGTCGTCGCCGATTGACAATTGCTCGGAAATTTCGTGTGCGTGCCAATTTTGCTCACTCATTATTTCGAGTATTGCCATCTGTTCAGTGTTGAGATTGGAATGTGCCGTGTTCTGCAATGAACGTAAAAAATCTTCACGGCTTAAAACGGGGATGGCGCCCTCGTGAATCAGCCAATTAGTGCCTGAGCAAGCGAGATCGTCGATGGGGCCAGGTAGGGCGTAGATTTCTTTGCCCAACTTTAATGCCCAATCTGTTGTATTCATCGTTCCCGATTTATGCGTGGCTTGAATAACAAATAAAGCCCGTGACAACGCTGCAATTAAGCGATTGCGCCGTGGGAAATGGCCAGCCAATGGCCGAGTTGTAAATGAAAATTCGCTTAACACCAAACCACCTTGTGCAATTATTTGCTCGAGCATTTGAAAAGCTTCGCGCGGATAACACACATCTAACCCCGAGCCTAGTACAGCAATTACTTTGCCGCCGGCATTAACCGAGGCCTGCATGCTAATCATGTCGATGCCACGCGCCGCACCACTGATGATAGTCTCTTGAGCAAAGGCCATAGATTTGCCAAACAGCTTAGCTTGCTCGCGCCCATAAACAGTACATGCTCGCGCCCCAACAATCGCCACCGCAGGAGGCTGTTGATTGAGTAAGTCGATGTCACCCAATGCATGCAGCAGCGGGGGTGGATGCTCAAGGTGCGCCAACAACGTTGGATAGTACGCAGACCATTCGGGTACAAACTGCGCACTCATCTCCTGCGCAGTTTGACGCTGTTGTTGCATATTTTCATATAACCGCGCCGAATCAGGATGGCGTTGCACGAATTCGCACAGCTGACCGGTAGTGATTAACTTGTTAATACGTGCTGGTCCCATCCCAGGCATGCTGTTTAGGGCAATTAACGAGTCTTCTTGTTTCCATTCCACATTAGGTAGACGCAAGTGCATATAATCGACACACAAAATGCCAAAGATTCTTTTCATTGCTTACCTGATTTTGTTCGCCGTCTGCGCAGTCGAACCTTACGATCGTGCGGTATGGTTGGCCGAGAACGCTCCTGTACTACTAGTAGTCGCCGCAATAGCCATCAGCAATTGCTATCATAAGTACAGTAATCTTGCCTTGATGTTCATGGCGGTATTCATCACGCTACATACTATTGGCGGCCATTACACCTTCGAGCGCGTGCCATTTGATTGGTTCACCGACACCTTCGGCTTCGAGCGTAATCATTACGACCGCATCGCCCACTTCAGCGTCGGCTTTTATGCCTTTCCATTAGCTGAAATATTAAAGCGCAACAATCTCGTAAACACCAATTGGTTGCTTTATTTGTTTCCGTTATTCGCCATCATCAGCGTGGCAGGTGTTTATGAATTATTCGAATGGCAATACGCCATCAGTGCCGATGCTGAAGCGGGTATCGCAGTTTTGGGTTCACAAGGCGACATTTGGGACGCCCAGAAAGACATTCTTTCCGATGCTCTGGGAGCGTTGTTTTCGTTGCTAATTTTTAAGCTTAGAAAATCGCCTTAGAGAAATTAGCGTAAATCGTTTCAACCTGCGATTCGAGGTCGGCGCTTGGCCCCATGACTTTAAGGTAAACCGGACCGAAGTCTTTGACCATGATGGCGCCGATTAGCATCCAGTTCTCGCGCGGTTCGCCGCCACCTAACTGAGCTGTAGAATTGAGCGTGCCTTGCAACACCAGTTGATACATGCCGATGCCATCTACTTCTTTGACGCCAAATTCGCGGCCTTCTTCAGGAGAAGAACCGGGTACTTCCCATTGTTTCATCCAACGATCGATGTTCATTGAGATAGACGCGGCATCGTAGTTGGACCCCAAAAAGGAAACCGTTGCGCGGCCGCCATTGGGTAAATCCCATTTTCCCAGATAAAAAGACTGGTCTATGTCGAGTGCCGCCCAATCTTGTGGAACGTCGATAGTCACGGTGGTCGGCGCTGGCGCGGTAATCACATTTTGCGCTGCAGGAGCAAACAAGGCCGGGTCAGGAGCTTTTACGCAACAAACCAACAGGCACATACTAAACAAAACAGTTCGAAGTGATAACATACGCGCTAATTATACACTTGCGACCGCTGTGAAAAAAAGTCTGCTCCTACCCTTGGCCCTGCCGCTAGTCATTTCGTTTTGGCTGCGCTCCGCATTTGCTTGGGTAGACACTATCTTTGCCTCGCTTTTACACAGCGATGTTGATGGTGCAATTGGCGACGCTTCTATCGCGGCAATCGGATTAGCTTTACCTCTCGATTTCTTGCTGACGGCATTTTGGGTTGGCACATCTAATGGAGTGACGGCCCGTCTAGCTTCGGCAATCGGGGCCAACCGCAATGAAGAAGTCTTGCAAATAAAAAAGTCGACTTACAAAATAATATTCTGTCTGTGTTTGTTCGCCACACTTATTGCTGTCACAGTTTGGATGTATGCGGAACATATTGGTCTTAATCCAGTAGTGGCAAAACAATTTAAAATTTACGCCACCGTGATGATGCTCGGCTCGGCGCTCACATCGTTTTGGTCTATTATTCCAGATTCGATTGTAAAAGCACATTACGATACGCGTTCAACAATGTGGGCTGGCTTGTGGTCGAGCGTTACTAACCTCGTCCTCAATGCTCTGTTTTTGTTTGTATTCAAATGGGGTATTTTCGGTATTGCGTTATCAACGGTTATCGGCCGCGTCGCAGGATTTGTTTACGCTACCATCCGTGCGCGTCGTCTCGAGAGGCAACATCTGCAATCACTAAGCTCACCGGTGCTCGGAGTAGCTGCGAACCCAGTACGCAAGATATTGCTAGTTGCAATACCATCGTCAATCACCTTCATGCTAATGGGCTTCGAATCGTTTGCAATCAATGGCATCTTGAAAGACACCGCCGATTCAGTTTCATCACTCGCAGCTTGGTCAATCTTCGACCGCAGCGTGCGTTTTTTGACAATGCCAATCATTGCCGCATCAGTCGCAATGCTGCCGTTGGTGGCGCGCTTGCAGGGCGAAAATAAATGCGAGGACATCCGTCTAGAGTTACTTGCTGGCGTGCGGGTATCGCTGATTTATGTATTCATCTTCGTCACGCCGATTGTTTATTTCGTCGGACCACTAATTGCCAGCGCTTTGTCTGATTCATCAGCCACGCAACTCGCAACTCAAGATGTGATCTACTTAGTGCCGCTTGCCATTCTAGGTATCGCGCCATTCTTGTTATCGCGCGCAACATTCGACGGATTGCAGCGCCCGCGTCCGGCATTAATTGCTTCAGGCGTACGCACCTTCGTCTGCGTTATACCGCTTGCGATTTACGGTTCAATCAACCACGGCTTGTTTGGATTAAGCCAGGTACAAGGAATAAGCCTAGGTTACATCGCAGGTTTAATGCTTAGCAGCCTAGGCTATTGGTTATGGACGACGAAAAATCTTAGTCGTCTGCAGAATCGCTAGTTGCTTTCTGCTCACTGATATCAGCCGCCTCGCTAGGTATAGCGTGGAAGCTTAGCTTTTCGCCTTCTTTGTCTAAATCCATTTCAAGGAATGAACCAGACTTAATGTTGTTGCGCAACAATTTTTCTGCCATCGGGTCTTCAATGAAGCGTTCGATTGCACGACGCAATGGGCGCGCACCGTATTCAGGGTGGAAGCCCTTGTTGATTAAGAAGTCACGAGCCGAATCACTTAATGCAAAAGTGATCTTCTTTTCAGCCATTCGCTTTTCGACCTTTTTCATTTCGATATCGATGATTCGATAAAGATCGTCTTTTTCCAACGGGTTGAAAGTAATAATCTCATCGAGGCGGTTCAGGAATTCAGGACGGAATTGGCGTTGTACCTCCTCCATGATGCCTTCCTTCACACGCTTAGTTGTGTCCTCTTCTGAGGCAGTAAAGCCGAGGCCACCACCCGATTGCACAACCTTTGCGCCAACATTTGAGGTCATGATGATAATAGCATTTCTAAAATCAATGTGACGGCCAAGCGAGTCCGTTAAGCGACCTTCTTCCATGATTTGCAACAACATGTTGTACACATCAGGATGAGCTTTTTCTATTTCGTCAAACAAAATCACACTGTAAGGACGACGACGTACTTGTTCAGTAAGCTGCCCGCCTTCTTCGTGGCCAACGTAGCCCGGAGGCGAACCGACCAGTCTCGAAGCGTTGTGCTTTTCCATGAACTCAGACATGTCGATTGCAATCAAAGAATCTTCGCTGCCAAACATGAACTGCGCAAGCTGCTTCGACAACCAAGTTTTGCCCACACCGGATGGTCCTAAGAACAAGAATGAACCAGTAGGGCGGTTGGGGTCTTTAATGCCAGAGCGGCTACGACGAACGGCTCGCGCAACAGCGCTAATCGCTTCCTCTTGGTTGATAACCTTCTCGGCGATTTCGTCTTCCATTTGCAACAGGCGTTCGGCTTCTTCTTTAGCCAAGTTTTGCACCGGTATACCAGTCATAGTTGCAACAGTGGCAGCAATAACTTCGCGAGTCACTTCCGGTCGAGACTCGGGCTCATTTTCTGAGTTCTTCCAGGCAGCTAAAATGTTTTCACGCTCGCGCTTAGCTTCGTAAGCTTGATCGCGATGACTTGCAGCCACTTCAAAATCTTGGTTGGCTACGGCATGCTCTTTGGCTTGTTCGTGCTCTTTGATTTTAAGACCGATTGACTCGATGTCTGGTGGAGGAGTCATGCTCCCTAAACGCAAGTGCGCGCCTGCTTCGTCGATTACGTCAATCGCCTTATCAGGTAAGAAACGGTTGTTGATGTATTTGATACTTAAATCAACTGCAGCCTCTAGAGCTTCGTCGGTGTAAGTGATCTTGTGGTGATCTTCGTAGCGGCTACGTAAGCCTAACAATATTGCAACTGTGTCGTCGCGAGAAGGTGGCTCGACACGCACCGATTGAAAACGACGTTCGAGGGCGCCATCTTTTTCGATGTGCTTGCGGTATTCATCGAGAGTAGTTGCGCCAACAACTTGGATTGCGCCACGCGATAGAGCTGGCTTCAACACGTTTGCCGCGTCAATCGCACCTTCGGCACCGCCGGCACCAACTAATGTGTGAATTTCGTCGATGAACAAAATCACATTCTTCGCAGCTTTCACTTCGGCCATTACAGCCTTAATGCGTTCTTCGAATTGCCCGCGGTACTTTGTTCCCGCAACCATGCCAGGCAAGTCAAGCGAGATAATACGCTTGTCGGCCAGTATGTCTGGAGTAGTGCCATTGACGATTGACTGCGCAAGACCTTCAATGATGGCAGTTTTGCCCACACCAGGTTCACCCAACAACACGGGGTTATTTTTTGTGCGACGTGATAACACTTGCACGACGCGAGAGATTTCACTTTCGCGACCAATGACAGGGTCGAGCTCGTCGCGACGACAAGCCTCAGTCAAATCGCGGCCAAAGCCATCAAGGGCTGGAGTGTTTGTTTTACTACGTGCTGGCACAGATTCGCCTTCGTGATGTTCGACGTGTGGCATGTCGACATCAGCCTCGCCTTCGTCGCTAGAAACGCCACCGATAAATTCTATTACCGATTCACGAACTTCTTCTAGACGACAACCCATAGTGCGCAGAATATGTGGAGCGATGCCTTCGTTTTCACGAAGTAGGGCAAGTAACAAGTGTTCGGTGCCAACATGACCGTGGCCAATGTTCTTCGCTTCTTCGAGAGCTAACTCGACGGTCTTCTTAGCGCGCGGAGTAAACGGGACCTGCATAGACGGCTCGTGCTTAGGACGTACTGTCAAGTTGCTGAGGACCTCTTTGCGCATTGCTTCAAGGTTTACACCGAGAGAAGTAATAACGCCAGCTGCGACACCGTTTCCTTCTCGGATCAAACCTAGCAAAATGTGCTCGGTGCCAATGTATTCGTGATTAAGTTCTTGAGCTTCGCGGCGGGCGAATCCCATGACTTTTCTAGCTCTTTGTGTGAATCTGTCAAACATGATGAATTTGGGCGTTTTTACCTAGTTATATATCGGATTTTAACCGCCTGAACTTAAATCTTTATTTAATTCAGATTGTAGCGCATTTATTTGGTCGCGAAGGCTTGCGCATGCCTCGTAATCTTCTCTTTTTACAGCTTGTTGCAATTGCCCATTTAGCTGTTCTAGTTGATTATCATTACGCCAATCGACGTGCTTTGTTTGACCATGCAAACGCTCGAACACATCAGCTAGATAATCTTTGAACACTAAATAGTCGTTAGGACAACCCAGACGGCTTGTTTGCCTGAAATCGTCAAGCGTCCAGCCACACTTATCGCAACTAAGGACGCCTTGCGCAGCTTCACTTTTATTCGGTTTCATTGGCGAGGATTTATTTCCCTTATTCTTTTCAGCTGGCGGGAACAGTGCTTTAGTTAAAACACTGATAACCTGCGGAAAACATTCGGTGTTAGCTACGTTCAAGCCACTTTTTTGTGCACATCGTGAGCAAAAATCGCTATTTGCAAATACCGGAACGCCATCAGACCCGTACGTTACGTCGAGCTGATGCACAGTAGCGGCAAATTTATTACAGGCTTGGCACTTCATGCGTCAAATAGCTGTCAGTAGTGTGGTGGTCACGCTTTGCTAACAGGTATCTCTTCGGTTAATTTAAGGAAAAGTTGCGCACGTTCGCTGAAATTATTAAATTCGTCAAAAGATGAAAAAGACGGCGAAAACAGCAGCGTTTCGTCAGATTGCAGGCCAGAAAGAGCCACTTCTGCCGCGATTTCGAAGTTTTCGTGAAAAGTGCAGTCAATTTTCGCTTCATCGCACAATTGAGCAAGGCGCAGGCCACCAGCGCCATGTAAACGTAGACGGGTTTTTTCGCGAGAGGCACTGATAATGTCTGACAAATCTAGTGACTTGTCTTTACCCCCAGCCAATAGCACTTTTTTGCCCCTAATCGATGTCAAAGCGGCAGCAGTTGGCGTGGGGTGAGTGGCAACGGCGTTATTGATAATCACCCGGTCGTGAATATCGACAAAGCGCTGCATTCGATGTTCGAGCCCAGGATACTGGCCTAGACCGAGACACTCGCGCTTTAGAATGCGCAGCGATCGCAAGGCAGCGAGCATAGATGGCATGCGGAATGATTCCGTGAAGGGTAGGTCTTCGGTGCTAAGGCCGAAGTCGTTGATTTTCCACCCATCGAGCTCTTCCCAATTGCCCTTAGCGGCGTGAGACCAATTAGTGGACTCGGCGTCACCACCAGCGATCAAGGCAAAACAGCTTTCATCTTGGTATTCGAGTAGCCGGCGCTTGGCAGCGGCATAGGATTCTAGATCACCGTGACGATCAAGGTGATCGGCGCCGAAGCAAGTCAGCACCGCAATGTGAGGCCACGCCGGTGGCGCAATCAACCGCTCGCATTGGAACGACGAGATCTCGAGCACAATAGTTTCGAGGTCGGGTCGACTTAGAACTTGCTCTAAAAACGAACCGCCCAAATTGCCTGCCAGCAAAGTGTTCTCGCCAAGTAAGTAATGTAACAGCGACGCGCAAGTTGATTTGCCGTGCGTACCAGTGATCGCCACGGTTGGAATATTAGCGCTGCACGCAATCGCTAAATTAATTTCGGTAGTCAACTCACAATTATGCTTGCGCGCTAAATCCCAGATTGGCGCTTCGTTGGGCACGGCTGGGTTTACAACCACCACGTCAGTTCGTTCAAACAAATACTCAGGGTGCTCTTCAAAAACGAAATCAATCGCATAGCCAGCTAAGCTGTTGATACTAGTTTCAAGTTTGGATGCCGGCCGCAAATCACTTACGGTAACCTTGGCGCCTAATTCATGAAGGGCGCGCGCGCATCCTGCTCCTCCGCCGAAAGAGCCTAGGCCAAGAATTAATACCTGTCGGTTCTTGAGGTCGGCCGGGTGGATGAGATTCATAAGGTGCTGGCGGAGAGAGAGGGATTTGAACCCTCGGAACCGTCAAAACGGTTCAACACCTTAGCAAGGTGCCGCATTCGGCCACTCTGCCATCTCTCCATACAAGCGCTCAAAGTGTAGCGGTGCGGTCTTTATTAGACAATAGATTAGTTAAGATGTCTTCATGAATGAAGCGCTAAAAAACGTGTCTGATTTTCGCGAGGTGTTACGCCACCGCCGATCAATTCGCCACTTTTCCGACCAGCCAGTGGCGTCCTCCCTGATTGAAGAAGTGGTGGGATGCGCGGCGACGTCTCCGAGTGGGGCCAACAAACAACCATGGCGATTCGTGTGCGTCAAAGACCCTGAGCTAAAGAAAAAAATCAGGATGGCTGCCGAAGTAGAAGAGCGTGAGTTTTATGAGAGCCGCGCTACCGATCAATGGAAGGTCGACTTGGCACCGCTTGGAACTGATGCCGATAAATCTTTTTTGGAAGTAGCACCGTGGTTGGTGGTTGTATTCAAATTGGTAAAAGGCGACGACGGCGGCAACGTTTATTATGCCGATGAGTCGGTCGGCATTGCGACTGGTATGTTGTTGGCCGCGGCGCAGGTGGCGGGGCTAGCTACCTTGACGCATACACCAAGCCCAATGAAGTTTTTGGAAGAAGTGCTTGAACGTCCTCCGAATGAGCGCGCATATATGCTAATACCGATGGGATGGCCGGCAATTGACGGGCATATACCTGTGGCAGCGCTGTGTAAAAAACCATTAACCGAAGTGATGGTTAAGCTCTAAAAACTATTGTCTAAACTCGCTCGCCTCGCTAAACTTTGGCGCTTAAGTGCGGAGAGGTGTCAGAGTGGCCGAATGAACTGGTTTTGAAAACCAGCGACCTGCGAGGGTCCGGGGGTTCGAATCCCCCCCTCTCCGCCATTTTTATTCTAGCGAGTCTCAGTAACAGGACCAGTAGACTTTTTATCGCGTGGATTGTCATCGCCTGTCATCGGACCAAATATTTTACGACTGAGTTCCATTGAGAAAACCACTTCTTGCTCTTCCGGCACCGGCACGGGTGTCGGGGATAGTTGGCCACCTCAAGATTCGCAGAATTTGCCTGACCAAACTTCTTTACCAGATTCTTTGTCTGTGGCAATTATTTTTGGTGACTTCCCGCCAGGCATGAAATTGTAGTACTCTTCTTCGGCATTGCCGTAAAACCTTGGCACTTGCACGGTGATCGTTTCTGCATCGGTACGGTTAGTCTTGAAATCAAGGCGTAGTGGGCCACCCCAAGCTAGTTCATTAACTTTTCCAGATTCAATACTGATGGTCTTCATCGAGCCTTGACGGACAGTAACGTTTTCAGTACCTTTCTTTACACTGGCGCGCGTAAGTTCGTATTCACCAGCAGGTACCACCATCCCTTTTTTCGCTTCTGACAGTTCAAAACTAAATTTACTATCGGTAGAGGTGAACACCGCGCTAGTCAGCTTGCCTTGCGAGTTGTAGCTATCAACGACATTAAACACACCAGACTCACCTTCATATGGAGTGACGCTTACAACATCGCCATTTCCGGAGGCATTAAAAGTAAACAGTTCGCCATCGAGATTCACAACCTCTGAAAGGTAACTAGCTGAGTTTCCTTTGCCCACAATAATGGCGTCGGTTCCGATTTCGTTCCAAATGCCGTTATTGTTTTGATCGATTAGAGAAACGTTTACGCCATTGACCTTGGCCGACATCAGACCAGCACATGCATATTGCCATCCGTTGCCGCCCGGGCGAACACGAATCGCGTATGAAAACTTAGAGCCATCTTCGCGCTTGCCACGCAAAAGTGCATCGCCGCCACTACCTTTAATGTCAGTGTCAGGGCGCTCGTCGGCATTAGTGTCGATTTCTAATTTGAATTCGGTACTGTTTACAACGAAGCCATTGCCAATCGCAATGCTGTCTTCGATGTTAGTCCATGATTCGTTTGGCAAATTTATCTGCCACTTCTTAACCTGCTTGAATTTTAGATTAGAAGTTTCGGCCTCGCCGCCGCCTGAAATCATCAAGCAGAGACCCGTTAGTAGGGCGTAATTCATTAACTCGATACTACCTTATTCCAGACAGTTTCGCTAATGTAAATGGGCGCGTTGAGCTGTAGGCACACTGCAATAGCATCTGAAGGTCGACAGTCTATCGAAAGAGCTTTGCCACTGCTGTCACTGAGGCGCAATTCAGCAAAATAAGTGCCATTGTCGAAGTGGTGAATTTCGGTTTCATGGACGGTTCCATTTAGCCCGTGAATTATCGACGTGCACAACTCGCTAGTTATTGGCCGCGTATTTTTTTCACTAACCAAAGCGCTGCGAATTGCTATTAGAGCATTGCGCTCGATCATCACTTCGAGTGTACGCTCGCCATCCGCTTCGCTGAGGTGAAGCAATTGATGAGAGTGACCGTCAACTTGTACCAGTTTGGTGACATGAGCAAGGGTGCGCGACATGTTACTATTCTAGCATGCAAACAGCAGTTTACGGTGCATCGGTTGAGACATCATTGTTTGGCAAGGTAGGCTTCACTTTTAATAATGGCGGACAGCTTTTAGAGTTATCCTGGCGGGAAGGTTTTTCAGAAGAGGTTAGTAAATTAGCGCAGTTAAAAGCACCATGTCCAAGTTTGGCGCAGTTGCGAAAATATATAACGGATTACGCGCGCGGATGTGGCCCGCAATTTCCCGGAGAGTATGTGTTCCCGCAGGTGGCGGTGTTTTCTACTAAGGTTTATAAGGTAGTAGAAAAGTTGAATTCGGGTCAGTCTTTCTCATACCAACAGGTGGCCGAGTTGGCTGGTTCGTCAAAGGCGTGCCGCGCAGTGGGAAACATTATGGGCAAGAACCCGTTACCTCTAGTGATTCCATGACACCGCGTTTTAGCTAGCGGCCAAGGTCTTGGCGGCTTCACTGGCGGAGTATCTTTTAAGCGCTTGTTGCTTGACGCTGAGGGGATTGAATACGGAGCCTAAGCTAACCAGCGGCCCGCGTTGAAGGCGAGTAAAATAAGAGTTGAGTTGATGAACAAACTATTTAGGTTAATTGCAGATTTGTTCTTCGGCCACGGTGTGTAAATGCAAATTAATGCTGCAGCGATACCGATGTATAACCCGACATAATTCATGGCAAAGGCCATGATAGGTAACGCTAAAATGCTAAGCGAAACTTTATAAAGGTACTTGTGCGCCAAGTAAACGCATACAATAACCGGAATGATAAACGCGAGTTGTCCTAATTCGACGCCGAGGTTGAAGCCGAGCAAGGACATCACTTTTGCATTTGAGGCTAAACCTATTTCACCGAGTACTCCTGCAAATCCGAATCCGTGTAATAAACCAAAGGCAAAGGCCGGAATCGCTGGATTTGCGTTTTGCACCCCCTGCTTTAGATGAGCTACTAGTACAGCGATAATACTAATAGAAATCGCCGGTTCAACAAATGTGGATGGCAGCGACACGATATCTAAAGCCGAAAATGCCAGAGTTATTGAGTGCGCGACGGTGAATGCAGTTATTGCATAGACTAACTTGCGGAAACTGGCTACTCCTAGAAGCAGGGCGAGTAAAAATGCTAAGTGATCGTATCCGGATAAGACGTGTTCGAAGCCTAGGTCGAGATAAGTCGCTAGTGTTTCGAATTGAGTTGGCAGGTGTAATAAGTAGTCGTGTGTGTTTGCCGACAACACATAGTGCAGTGGTTCTGCTCCGAAGCCATCTACGGAAATAAATGTTTTGTGCTTGGGATTACCTGTCTCTAAAAACAATTCAGAGTGCACTACAAAATCATCGCCAGCATCGTTCACAGTGAACGAAGTGCTTAAAACGATGTCGGTGATCTCGACGTCACCTAAATATTCAATAGGCGTGAAAGTAGGAATGAATTGCTCGCCGTTAATCTCAAACCAAAAGTTTGATTGCAACAATGCGTCGACTTGCGGCCAGCTATCTTCGAATTCTGTTTGCGTGATATGCTCGTTACCGTCGGCGTCAATAACGAAAGTATCGACTTCGCGTAACGTCAACTCTTGAATTTTCAGTGTGGCGCTAACTTCGTTGCCGCTGAACTTTAAGTTCAGGTGCGACATTGCGGCTGGGTGCACCGCACCAACGGCTAGCGCTATTGCGGCAGCGAGTTTGTAGTAGTAGCACACGGAAATTCTTTGTAGGTCGATTCAAAGATAAGCACTAAATTGGGGTCAAACTGCGTGCCAGCTCCTTTCTGAATAATCTCTAAAGCAGCTTCGCTCGGTAGCGCCTTGCGATAAGGGCGCTCGGAACAAATAGCATCGTAAGTATCGGCAATCATAATCAATCGCGAACCAAGTGGGATATCGTTACCGGCAAGACCATCTGGGTAGCCGTTGCCGTCCCAGCGTTCGTGTTCGTTACGAACAATGCGTTGCACCTCGGGATAGTTTTTGGAAAGGGGTTCGAGAATCTTTGCACCGTGAATGGGGTGTAGCTTGACGATTTCCCATTCTTTGTCGGTTAGCTTACCTTGCTTGTGTAAAATAGTTAGTGGAATGCCAATCTTGCCTATATCGTGTAGCCAAGCGCCAACACGAATCTCGCGTATTTGTCGCTTAGTCATACCTGGAATTTTGCGCGCCATCAGCACTGCAAAAGCAGCAACTTTATTAGAATGATCACGCGTGTATTTGTCTTTAGCTTCGAGCGAGTTCACCAACGCCTGCACGCCAGTTAAAAACGCACGCACCTCTGCCATGTCGGCATTCTTTAGCTTGCGTTCGTCGGCAACAGTCTTGCTGCGGCGACTCATCGCACTCGCAATGTGCTGCGCCACTGATGCCACGCTAGCAGGTTTCATCATGTACTCGTCGGCACCGTCACGCACAGCTTGGACGGCTGTTTTCACGTCATTCTCGCCGGTCAACATCAGGAATGGTAAATCAGCATGGACACTGCGGATGTGGCGCAGTAATTCGTCGCCGCGCATGCCTGGTAGTCCAAGATCTGAAACCACGATATCGAATGACTCTAAAGCTAGCCGGTGTAATGCTGTCCGCGCATCACGCACCGCTGAGACGCGGTACCCCTGCTGACTAAGACCAGCTTCGAGTAATGCGCACTGATCTGGGTCGTCTTCTACGACTAGAACGTTATGGGATGGGGCCATTGCTGGCAATGTTATCACAGTTGCATATGCGGATACAAGCGTGCTATAGTGGCTGTATGGCTAAAAACATCTTCGCTGTAATCCTTGGGTTGGCGGTTGGTTCGGCTATAAACATGGGATTTATTGAGCTTGGCTCTAGAATTATTCCCTGGCCCGGCGACATCTGGAATGGTGAAGAAGGGATGAAGGCTTCGGCGCATTTGCTTGAGGCGCGGCATTTCATTTTCCCGTTTATCGCACATGCGGCTGGTTCTTTAGTTGGAGGATTTATCGCGTACATGATTGCGGCATCTCACAAGATGATTTGTTCGGTCGCAGTTGGCGTGGCGTTCTTGGCCGGCGGTTTGATGATGCTGTTTATGTTGCCACCGCCGATTTGGTTTATCGCCGCTGATATTGGCCTTGCTTATATTCCCGCAGCAATGTTGGGTGGCAAGTTAGCAATGCGCCGATGAGAATCTCAAAAGATGCTATCCTGTGAGACATGCAGCGTTACAAGCACCGCCAAATATTAGATGCCGCCGGCGTCTCTGTGGCATTAGATGAACTTGCTTTAAAGCTTCACCCGCTGCTTGGCGATGATGAGGTGACCGCAATTCCAATCATGGGCGGGGCGATGATTTTCGCCGCCGATTTGGTGCGCCGTCTACCACCAGGCTTAGTTATGGATTTCATCCGTATTCAAACTTATGGCGATTCGACTTCACCACAAAGCGAGCCTAAAGCCGATTGGGTGCCGCAGGCTGAAAACGTAACTGGCAAGCACATTTTACTTATGGACGACATTCTAGACACCGGTCGTACCATGAACTATGCGCGTAATTTTTTAATTAATGAGATGGGCGCCAGCAAAGTTACAGTCGCCGTGTTGATTGATAAGCCAGCGCGGCGTGCAATCGACATCGTGCCGGATGCCGCGGCGATTAACCTCGATGAAGATTTGTTCTTAGTCGGTGTCGGTTTAGATTTTAAGGGCCGCTACCGTAACGTTCCTAATTTGTTAGCGCTAGAAACAGGCATTGATGGTATGCCAATAGAAAACGAAAAATGGAAAACCTCGCAGTAACCGCTGAATGGAAAGGCTGCTTGCTCGACGAGTACATCGTTGCGCATTGGCCTGATATATCTAAAGGACGTCTTCGCGATTTGATTCGTGGTGGCGCCATCAATATCGAGGGCATGAGCGTGCAACCGAGTGCTAAGTTGAAAGAAGGCCAGTTGATATTGATTGACCATGACATGTCAACCGAAAAGCGTATGAAGAGCGCTGACATTGATTTAGAAATTCTTTATCAAGATGAGCACTTGGTCGCGGTAAATAAACCAGCCGGCATTCCGGTTGAGCCAAGTCGCTGGGGAGAACATCCCTTACACCTTAGTGGTGCACTTTTAAGTTGGGCGCAAAAACGTGAGCTCGAAGGCCCGCTGCAACAACGTCCGCGTGCTTTGCACCGTATTGATTTGGGTACTACGGGGGTGATGCTTTATGCGTTGTCGCTAGAGGCCGAGCGCTATTACCGCGAGTTGTTTGCCAACCGTAAGATCGATAAGAAATATCATGCACTGGTATTGGGAGAAGTACATTACCCCGGAGTTGTTGATTCGCCGATTGCTCCGGATGCGAGCGCCGGAGGTTTGATGCGCGTGTATAAGCACGGTAAAGAGTCGTTAACCGAATACGAAGCGCTAACAATTTTTCATGGCTATACTTTAATCGAGGCTAGGCCAAAGACAGGGCGCACGCATCAGATTCGTGTTCACATGTCATCGGTGGGGCATCCGTTGGTAGTAGACCCGCGTTATGGCGGTGCGGAAAGTTTTATGCTGTCGGAAATTAAACGCGACTACCGACCTAAAGCAGGACGTCCTGAAAAACCGCTAATCGACCATTTGACTCTGCATGCGCATTCAGTTGGTCTTCCTAAGTTCGGTAGCGACGAGATGTTGCATATCGAAGCGCCTTATCCGAAAGATTTGCGAGTCACTTTGCGTAACTTAGCTAAGTGGCGCGAGGCGCGTGTTGGGCCGTGGGGTAATTAACATCGAGCGCTGAGCAGTGGCAGGTACGGCGCCCACGGTAATAATCAGCAGTAAATGGGTATTTGGGTATAATATGCCTGACGGCATTTCCCGTCACCACTGCATAATGTAAATGACCCATGCGATTAAAACGCACCGTAAATGATTTCCGTGTTAGCGAATTGCTAGACGACGACTCCCTGCCCCATATGGGCGGTAATTTTACGATTTATCGTATTACTAAAAAGGGGCTAACTACTTTCGAGGCCGCCGATATTTTGGCGAAAGGCGCCGGCGTTGAACGCGCTAATGTCAAGTATGCCGGTTTGAAAGACAAAGATGGCATCACTTCACAGGTGATGACTGTTGAAGGTGGCAAAACTGTCAGCTTTCGCGATCAGTCTTTGACGATTCGCCTGTTGGGCAAAACTAATCGTCATGTCGAGTCGACTGACAGCGAGGGTAACTCGTTTGAGATTGTTGTGCGCGACCTTGAAGCCGATGACATGCGGCGCTTGCGGGTGAATATGCTCGAGTTGAACAAACTGCATATTCCCAATTACTTTGATGACCAACGTTTCGGTTGTCTACGCCACGGCCAAGGATTCGTGGTACGCCAGTTGTTGAAAGGCCGACCCGAGTTGGCGTTACGTGCAATGTTGGCAGCGCCGTCTCCTTACGGGCCCGACGTTATTGAAACATTCAAGAAGGGCATTCAGCGTCGTTGGGGTAACTGGGAAGAGTTAGCCAGTTACACTAAGCATCGCCGTGGTTCATCAGCATTTGAATTTTTACATCAAAACGGCGATGATTTTGTTGGTGCGATTGAGCGGGGCATTGCGTCACGTGAGAAAACGATTCACTTGTTCGCTTACCAGTCCTTCTTATGGAATCGCGCCGCTACACATTTCGTGAAGTCGGTAGTTGGCGAAGAAAATGTTGCATGGCTTCCACATGATGCGGCACCGCTTGCTGTATACCGTGAACTGACTGATGAGCAACGCGCTAAATTGCAAGCCTTTAAGTTGCCGCTGTTAGGCCCTGGGGTTGAGTTGAATGAAGATGCAGCACGCTGTTATAAATTAGTCTTCCGTGAAGAAGGTTTTGACATGCAACAATTCTTAGACCTCGACATTTCAGGGTTCCGCCCATTACATGAAGAGCGTCAGTTTTTAATTACACCAGAATTTTTGCGCGGAGCTCCGGCTGAGTCTGATGAGATTTATAAGCGTCGTCATAAGATGCGTATTCGTTTTTCATTACCGCGCGGGCATTATGCCACCTTGGTGTGTAAACGATTGCTGATGCCGACCGAGAAAGATTATATGCATTTGCGTATTTGGGTGGCACGCCACTCGCTCGATTGGCCAGATGAGATGGGCCGTGCCAAAACTCTAGATGTCGCCGCAGAAAAGTTATACCATGACGAGCGGACACGTCGCGTGCTCAATAAATACGATCGCGCTCATCCTGAACAAGCGCGCAAGCGTTATGGCAGTGGTGACGGATACCGTGGCAACCGCGAAGGCAGTGGCAGCGGTGGCGGGTATCGTGGCAACCGTGAAAGTAGCGGGAGCAGTGACGGATACCGTGGTAATCGCGAAAGCAGCGGCAGTGGCGGCGGATACCGTGGCAACCGCGAAGGCGGCAGAGACGGTGGATACCGTGGCAACCGCG
>JAPKEZ010000184.1 GCA_028821845.1 Planctomycetota bacterium
GAATTGGCGACTGGCTGTACTTCCTAGCGATTGCACATATTGGCGTCAGCCGCACCGTGATCATCAGCCAGGCTGTACCAGCCTTTACTGCATTATTGGCATGGCCTCTTTTTGGAGAAACCTTGTCTGCCATGCAGATCTGTGGTATTGCATTAGTTATTGGTGGCGGCGTGCTTGCTGAATCACGGCGCTTCACCCAAAAGAGATCGCGTAACCACTTCGATAAAATTGGTTTAATAGCCGCAATTACTTGTGCTGCGCTCTGGACAATTTCTAATCTAGCATTATCCAAAGGCATGGTAGATGTTACACCTGTAACCGGTGGCGCTATCCGCTTTGGTGCCGGCGCCTTTTTCTTTGCGGCGTGGTTCATCAAAGATGGCAGTCTGGGCAGCAACGTTACATTCATCTTCAAAGCCAGAACCTGGAAATTGCTCGCCTTCCCAACTTTCATCGGTGCTGCACTCGGCATGTTCCTCAACGTTTCCGCATTCAAATGGACGTCCCCCGGTGTTGCAGCTTCACTATGCTCGACGGTGCCGTTATTCGCTATTCCGTTGTCCGCATGGTTATTGCACGAAAAACCCGGCAAACGCGGATGGACAGGTGCAGCAATTGTAATCATTGGCGCTTTGCTGGTTGGCGGCGCAATCGAATATCCCTAAAATCAGTACATGGTTACTAGTTACTTTAACCGCTTGCTGTTGATTGCCGCCGGCCTTGGCTTTGGCGCTTTCATCCACTCGGTCATTTTCTGGCAAGATGCCTCGCTGCTGCGCGCCTTCGTCGTGCATTTTGGCGGCGGCATGGTTGTTGCCGGGCCGATTGCGCTTTTCAGTCTGTGGTTCGCCAAAAATGCACGTTCAAACGGTCTGTTTTACGCTGGCTTAGTCTTAGGATTAGCGCCTTTAGCTGCTGTACTTATCCCCCTAGAGTTTGCATTGGTCTTTGGCATTGCACATAGCATTGCATGCGTAATTAGAGGCGGTGGCAACAACGACAATACTGCCCCCACATATGCCAAGCTTAGTTGTGCAGTATTCGGAATTCTTTTCATAGGTGGCTTATGGGTGGGTGGCGCAATAGGTCGCGTCAACCCCGTTCAAGATTTGCCCGCGCGTAGCGACGCTGCACCGCAATCGCCCGATGTGCTTCTCATTTCGATCGACACTTTGCGCGCCGATATGTTCAATAACCCGCCCGCGGGCTCTGACTTAAAGACATTTCAAATGCTGGCCGAGCGTGGCATTAGCGCACCTTATGCCTTGTCCTCCAGCAGTCTTACCCTTCCGGCGCACATCTCGATGCTTAGCGGACTTGATAGCCTCGACCACGGCGTCCGCGATAATTTTGATCCGGTGCCAGATGGTTTGCCGTGGCTATCAGACGCATTCTTAAAAGCCGGGTACCACACTGCAGGGGTCATCTCGAACGGTTTACTTTCGCGCGATATCGGCTTCGGTAGTGGCTTCGAGATTTACGATGACTCCGAGGTGCCTTTACGCGGTGACATTCGGCGGTTTGTCAGCAGCATTGCCGATAGTTCATGGTTAGGCGCGGCCTTCCCGCAGTCTAAATTACTGAAGGCCCTCGACAAACCGCTATTCAGGGCATACCGAAGCCATAGCGGCAAAGGCGAACGTGGGCGTGGTACGCGCACTAACGAACATGCACTTGAATTTGTTGACCAACTCTTAGCGGAAGAGCGTCCGTATTTTTTCTTTCTGCACTACCTCGATCCGCATGATCCTTATGGCACCGTAGCGCCATTCAATATGCTGCTTGAGCCGCAGCCCGTAGATGCTGATTTCATCGCCGTTGACCAAGCACATGGTGTCATGGGAGAAACGGCAATCGAAATCGAACACGTCTTGCAAAACGGCAGCGACGCCGAGATAGACGCCGCGCATAAACAAATAGATTTTATGCGTCGCCGCTACGCCGAAGAAATCATGTTCAACGAGCAGTGCATTGCCGAAGTACTTGCAGTAATCGAAGCCAGTGGTCGCGAGACCATCGTTGTTTTGACTTCTGATCACGGCGAGCATTTTGGCGAGCACGATTTGATGAAGCATGGTAACTCGCTATACCAAGAAAACATACGGGTACCGTTTTTCA
>JAPKEZ010000056.1 GCA_028821845.1 Planctomycetota bacterium
CCAGTGGAGTAGTTTCATGTTTTTGGGTGGTTAAAAGGAGAGTATGCGTTTTAAACGGCACGTTAATTCTTTGACGCCGAAAACGAGCTTACGTTCCTCTAAATATACCAACTATTTGGGACTTTGTACGATAAATCCTTGATTTCGTGCTATATTTGAAGGCATGCGTAACATTGCTTTACCCTTTATTCTTGTTGCCGCACTTTGTGCAGGCATTGCTTTTCAGCAAGAAGTGACAGCTAACGACAGCAAAGATCTTGCTCTCGGCGAATCACAACTAGTTATTTACCCGTACGGTCTAATGGAGTCAGTGCGCAACACCGACTTGGTGGTGCCGATGCAGGTTCAGCTTTACAACCCAGGCGACAACACCGTTGAGCTTGAGTCCTTGACCTTGCAAACCCCAGAGGGACAAGTGGTGGGCATTGTTAACCTCAGTGAAATGCTTGTTGGCGACAGCGGATTTGTAGAAGAGCTTTATTGGGCCTTGGAAATGGTCGACCCAGATATCTCTCACCGCCACACCAAGCGCCAGTATATTCCGTTAGATGATTGGGAGCCACTTAGCCCAGAAGCAGAGGGGCGCACCATCAGCACTATCATTGAAAATGTTCGTGAGTTACAAGAGTCAGGGTCCCCGCAAATTAGCAACATTCGTTTCGAGCTTGACCTTCATGCTCTGTTCGGCGCAAATTCACAGCCCGGTGATGTAGTCCCAGTCCAAATTGTTGCGCAATGGAACGGCGGAGCACAATCTAGCACCGCTTCTATAACGCATCACATCACCAAGCTTTCACCTTATATGCCACCGCCTTACGCCAACCTTGGCACAGGCTCTTGGGTGTCTGGCGACCTGCACGTGCATAACTGCCGTGACGAGGCTGTCGGCGGATGTAATTCTTGCGCTGCCGAATCGTTCAACATTACAGGTGCTTTTACAAATGCCGATCTTAAGCCACAATTCCAGGCCCTTGGCATGGATTTCTTTAGCTCAACAACGCACTCTTACTGTATTAATAGCACTGGAGAATTTAACGCGGTGTTAACAGAAGCTAATACTCTTACCGACAGCTCTTTTGTGATGTTGGCAGGGACGGAGGTTTCTGGGGCCGAGCAAGGGCCGCAAAGCGGGTCTGATAGCGCCGACATCCTTTGTTCTCTAGGATGGGGCGCGCATAACGTGCATCACATGGGAGCGCATAACATTACTTCGCGCAAAGCTGGCGGCCAAGACGGCTTCCTAGATTTTTGTGACAACCCAATGTCTGGTCAAAAAAGTAATTCGCTTGCTGTTCGTGGTGAAGGCGGTTTTACGAGCATTAACCACCCGAACTCCGGTTCATGGGGGTTTAACTCTGTGAGCGAAATTGCCGGGCATGAGCGTAATCGTACTTGGGGAGTGGAAGTATGGAATGGCTCAGAGGGGCAAAATCAATGGCAGGTCTACCAACGCGACTGGTGGATCGATCGCCTTAACGAAGGCAAGTTGCTTTACCCATACTCAGGCTCTGACACTCACGATACCGCCGTTAATTTTGGCACGATTCATACTTATGTTTCGACAGCGTTGGATTCACAGAGTTTGACAGACGCATTGATGGGCGGCCGTAGTTATCTTTCAAATGGCCCGTTCCTTGAGCTGGGCATTGCGACCCTTAATGGCGCAAAGTCATTATCAATGGGCGGCACGGCATTTGTGCAAAACATCCCGCCAAACATTCAAGTTAACATTAATGTGGATTATAATTGTACTTATAGCTCAGAGATTGTGATTTACCGTGGCACAGTTGGTAGCGGTGAAGTAGAGATCTTCCGTCAGAATGGATACACCGGGGGCGGCTCGGTTCAAATCACCGACACCGTGCCGACGGATTCATTCTGGTATCGCGCTGACATACACAATGCTAATTGGACAGTGAATGCGATGACTACACCAGTTTACGTATGGTCACGCTAAATTAGCTACCACCTTTTGTTAAGCTAAGGTCAATGCCGAGTAGAATACCCAGTGATTGGCCCGACGCGATAATGGTTACCGACGCTGAGTCGCTAGCCCAAGCTATAAACATCTGGACGGACGCCGGCATAATCGGCGTCGACACCGAAGCGAATTCATTTTTTGCTTATCACGAGCGCTTGTGCTTGATGCAGGTTAGCACCGATAGTCAAGATTGGATTATCGACCCATTTGCGCTTGGCGATGACATGCAAATTATGTCGCCGTTGTTGTCCAACCCCGACATTATTAAAATTTTTCATGCAGCCGAATTTGATTTAATGATAATCAAAAAGGACATGGGAGTTGAAGTTAAAGGCATATTCGACACTCAGGTGGCAATGACTTTTTTACGCCATCAAAAAACTGGGTTAGCAGCGCTTATTGAAAGTTATTACGGCATTAAGTTGTCGAAAGATGAGCAGCGATCTAATTGGGGCGAGCGCCCGCTAAGTGATAAACAAATCGCTTATGCGCGCATCGACACACACTTTTTGGTCGACGTGTATGGTAAGTTGATACCAGAGCTCGAAGAGAAAAACATGATGGGCGCCGCTTATGGCGAATTCGATCGCCAGATGAGCGATATATTGATGCCCGCCGCTGCGAACCCCGATCGTTACTTAAAGCTGAAGGGTGCAAAGACACTAAATCCTAGCCAACTGGCAAAATTGAAGGCGCTGTTTGAATGGCGCGAAGACGTCGCATCAAAGCGCGACGTGCCACCGTTTAAAGTGATGAGCAATCAGGGGTTGATTGGTATAGCCGAAGTAGACCCGCGAACAACTAAAGAGCTTGCCGAAATCAAAGGTGTTGGCTGGAAAATAGCCAAGCGCGCCGGCGATAAAATTTTTAAATTACTGGGCGTTGTTGAAGGGCAAACCATAGATTTGAAGGTTAAGAAGGTAAGCAAAGAAGAGCGTATTGCGCGTCAAATTCGTCGCGAGAACACCGATGCGCTGAAGGCGTGGCGTACTGCAGCGGCTAGCGATTTAGATTTGCCGAGCGAACGATTGATTCATCGCCGCCAGTTAGAACAAATTGCCGCAGTGTTGCCAGTAACATCAGAAGAGTTGAACAAGGTTGTGCAACTAAACGATTGGCAACGCGAACAATTCGAGGCTTCGCTGCTAAGCGCCCTCGAAAGCTTGCCTCGCCCTTAAGTGGCCAGTGCAGCGCTGAACCCGCGCTGAAAAAAATCTTGGTCTAAATTATGGCCAATAAAAACTATTTCGTTACGCGGGGCGTACGCCCACTTCTCGTCTGCTGTTACTTTGTATAAGTCGTATACACCCTGTAGCAGGCATCGATAATCAAGGCCAGCGATGTTTAAAAATCCTTTGTAGCGAATTAAATCTTCGCCGAGTTGCTGCACGCAGGTGTCGAGCCACAGCTGCACCCGTAGTTCATCGAGGGCCTTATCGGAGCTAATCGAAATGGTGCTAATAGAATGTTGATGGGCGTGTTCGGCGCTTGGCGTTTTCGAGAAACGCACCTCACTCTTCTTGAGGACGTCTTCTAGCTGCATATTTGGGACTTCGGCAACTAATAATTTGCCATCGCTGTTTATCGCGCGAATATTTTTTCGCGCTTCGTCAATTCGCTGGCCGCTTAATCCAGCGCAGTGGTTGAGAATCAGAGTATCGGCGAGGGCGAGCTGTTCGCTTGCCGACTGGTGTTCTAGTGCACGCTGTAGGTTACGCGCGTCGGCAACAGTGATAACCTTGTCTACGGCATAGTATGTCGAGACGTCTTCTTCTACTAAGAAAGTGCGCAACAGTGGTGCGGGCTCTGCAATGCCGGTAGTCTCGATGAGAATACCGTCGAAGCATCGTCGCTTAAAGAACGGCAATTTGCGCTTTCTCAAGTCGAGCAACTTGTCAATCATGTCGCCACGTACTGTGCAGCAGATGCAGCCGTTTGACAGTTCAATTAGATCTTGATCGCGCCGCACAATCAACCGGTCGTCGATGCCAAGCTCGCCGAACTCGTTTATTAGCACGGCATACTTCTGCCCGTGATTTTCAGTGAGTATGCGGTTGAGTAGCGTTGTTTTGCCTGCACCCAACCAGCCGGTGATTAAAGTCACCGGAGTTTGTAGCGGTAGGGAAGATGTTGCCATCGGCATAGGGTAACAGGGTCTCGCATGACTACAATTCTCTGCAATGGATGCATTCCAAGGTTCCCTGTTTGCGGCCCCGGCCGGTAGATATGCGCGAGTGGCGTTAAACACTCCCGTGCGTCGCGAATTCTCCTATCATATTCCCGAACACGCTGAACCGGTTAAACCAGGCTGCCGAGTAAAAGTCAGCTTCGGACGCCGCCCCGTAGTGGGTGTCGTTGTGGCGATTGATGACGCGCCGCCAAGGGGCGTGCCTGTCGAGCGCATTAAAGATATCGATACTTGCCTAGATACTACACCTTTGCTTAATAAATCGTTGTTGCGGTTGTCGAGAACTATTGCCGACGACGCTTATTGTTCTTGGGGGCAGGCTTTGGCGGCGATGTTACCAGCAGCTCTGCGCAGTAATCGTTCGCGGCGCACTATTGCGACTGTCGAGTTGGTGCACGATCTTAGCGAAAAAGAATTTGAGACACTTGAAATAAAGTTTCCCAAGCAAGCTAAGGCAGTGGCCTATTTAAAGCAAGCGGCAGGGCCTATGGAGGTACGCGAGTTTTGTAACCGCACGGGTTTGTCAAAGTCGCCATTGACAACATTGCATAAAAAGGGGTGGGTCAAGTTCGACAATAAGACTGAAGCGATAGACCCTTTTGCGGGGCGTAAGTTGGTGCGTGATACGCCGCCGCAACTTACAGCAGCACAGCAAAGCTGTGTGGCGGCGATAAATAAATCTATTGACGCTAAACACCATCAGGATTTCTTGATGTACGGTATTACGGGCTCAGGGAAAACCGAAGTTTATTTGCACGCTTTAGAGCGATGTTTAGCCCAAGGCCGGGGTGGCATCGTGTTGGTGCCAGAGATTTCTCTTACGCCACAGACGGTTGCGCGGTTCCGCGCGCGCAGTGGTGACGTCGCAGTACTCCACTCCGGTTTGACCGATGCCGAACGCCATGACCAATGGTTAGCCATTCGCGAAGGCAAGTTACGGGTTGTCGTTGGCGCACGTTCGGCCTTATTTGCGCCAGTCCCCAACCTCGGAATAATTATTGTCGACGAAGAGCACGAGTCCACTTACAAACAAGAATCAACTCCACGCTATCAAGCCCGCGAAGTTGCGCGCGAACGCGCACGCTTAGAATCTGCTGTCTGCATCTTGGGTAGCGCAACCCCGTCACTCGAATCATGGCAGGCGGCAATTGACTCGCCAGACATGCAGCTTTTGTATTTGCGTGACCGCGTTGCAGGGGGCTCGCTGCCACCCGTTAAGTTGGTAGACATGCGCACCGAAAAAGCTGAAGGCGGGCAGTGGCTAGTGATGTCTTCACAATTAAAATTTGGCCTGAAGAAGATATTAGAAAAGAAAGAGCAAGCTATTCTGTTTTTAAATCAACGCGGATTTTCGCCAGCATGGTATTGCCGCCCTTGTGGTAATACCATTTCGTGTGAGACTTGTGACGTAGCGCTAACTTACCATCGTTGGCGTAAAAAGGCTTTGTGCCACTACTGCTTAAAAGAAGAATCTATGCCGCAATGTTGCCCTACATGCGGGCATAAAGTTGAAATGATAGGTGTTGGCACCGAGCGAGTCGAAGATAGCGTGCAACGTGCTTTCCCTGGGGCGCGAATTTTACGCATGGACCGCGACACTATGTTACGCCGTGAATCGTACGAGCAGGCGCTGAAGGATTTTGGTGATGGTAAATATGATATTTTACTCGGTACGCAAATGGTTGCTAAAGGGTTAGATTTCCCTACGGTGACATTAGTTGGCGTGTTGAATTCCGACACGGCATTGCATCAACCAGATTTTAGATCGAGCGAACGGTGTTTTAACTTAATCGCACAAGTTGCGGGGCGTGCCGGACGCAGCTCGCTTGGCGGCGAAGTAATCGTGCAAACATGGATGCCCGACCATCCGGCATTGCTGGCTGCTGCAAAACACGACTACGAAAAATTTTCGGTAGTTGAATTGCAAGAACGCAAAGATTTCGGCTACCCACCTTTTGGCGATGTATTACGCATTAGTTTTGAATCACAACATCAGCAACGGGCGATTGCAATGGCCAACGAGGCCTATGAGGCACTTCAAGCTGTTGTTCCTGGTGGATTCGGGGAGACTACTGAATATCTAGGGCCAGCGCCGCCGCCTATCGAGCGCTTGCGGGGCAAGTATCGCCGCCAACTTTTGCTTAAAACAAATCGTCAGCAATTACTGTTGTTGCGCCCGACTTTGTATAAGTTGGCCGAGCAGCAGGGCATTGTTGTTGATCCGCTTTAATCATTCAACTTTGCCTTTGTTTTTTCGCATGTCAACGGCTTTGCCGCCGTTAGTCGCAGCAAGGTCGGCCAAGAATTCGGCACGAATACTTCCGGCAGCGATGGTGTTAATTTGAATAAAGCGATCACGATTTATGCGATCTATTTCTGCTAGGATTGACTCTGGCATCTGAAATTCTCCAGCGGAGGGGGCACCATCGGTCATGATGAAAATTGTTTGCGCTTCATCGAACGATAGCGCGGTAGTTAATGCTCCGTAAATATTTGTCGCGCCACCCGGAGTTGTTTTTTCTAACCACCTTTGTGCCTCAAGACGATTCTTCTCGTTCGATTCGACGAGGTCGCTTTTCCAGGTGCGCACGCCCGAAGAAAACAGCACGATATTAAAGGACGTATCCGCCCCGAGGGCTAACACTGTTTCAGCCAGTGCATTAGAGAAGTGCTGATAATAAGTTTCAGTAGGAGAAAATCTAGAGTTCATTGATCCGCTGATGTCGAGGACAAAAACGACGCCACCGGTCGGAACAGCTATGCCGTGGTATCCGCTTTGTGCAATCGTGCCGGTGTGCTTGAACTTGTTTTTACGCGTATCAATCATCGCGTTCGCTTGCTCTTTAGTGGGCAATGTATAATCCTCGCCTTGGTCGGCATACCATGCCTTCCAGGTGTGCATCGAGGCTCCGAAGTTTTCCCCGGTTAGTAATTCAAGGGCTTTGATTACGTCTGAGCGCACGCGGCCTACTTCGTTTTCCATTAACCAGAACAGCGGTTTAAGTGATTCGTCGCGGCGGAATAACTCTAGACCCGCGACGGCAGTTGCACGCACTGCCCATAATTCATCTTCGAGGCAGTCGTTAATAACCTGATAAGCTAAGTCAGAATTTGGGAACCAGCGTAAAGCCCTAAGGGCTTGAATTCTGATGGACGGCCTCTCGCTAGATGCCATCTTGACCAATTTTATTTCTGTTTCTGGGGGGATGTCGCCAAGCTGACTGAGCCCCCATGCTGCGTCAGAACGAGTTTGTGCGCTCGAGTGATCGAGAAACTCTACTAATAAGTGCTGCAAGCCAGAATGTTTTATTTTAACCAAGCCCTCAATTGATAAGCTGCGAATTTTATCTTCGGAGCTGCTCATTAGTTTTAGCAGCGCATCGGAACATAGTTGCGGTTGTTTGGCGCTGATAACGACTAAAGCCTCAACGCAAATGGTTACAAGACCCAGGTCTTTAGAACGCATGCAATTAGAGATAATTGCGTTGACCTCGTCTAGTGTTTGAGCGCGCTGTAGCTGCGCACTAATTTTGGGCAGTACAACCACATTAATTGAGTCTTGAAGACCTTCAATAATTGTAGCGTATTGGCGCTCGCCACCATAACTTGCGAGTGCCTCATAGGCCGCTAAACGATACTGAAGATCTTGGTGGGCTAAAGCGCTGTGGATGATTTTTAAACCAATCTTAATTTTGTGTTTGCCGATTCCTTCTAAGCCAACTCCGGCGTAAACGGTATCTTTAGACTTGGCTGCGGTTAAAAAAGCTTTGTCAAGATCGGGCTGCCCGCGGTTCATGAGTAATTCTAAAATTAGCGCGCGCACTCGCAAATCAGATTCGTATTTCAATCGCTTGCTATGCAAGAAATCTAGGTCGTCTTGGTCGCCATTTGCAAGCACGCGAACAGCTTGGCGGCGCACTCGCAAGTTCCCGCGATCTTTGGCCATGCGCCGTAGCGCTTTAGCTGCTTCTTCAGATTCGTTTAACCCCAATGCGCTAATGGCTATATAGCGATGCTTCTCAGGAAGCTTGGCGATTAATTTGTCGAGCGCCTTGGCGGAGGCGTCACTGTTAATTTGCGCGATAAGGTAAAGTTGCCCATTAACCAATTCGGGACGCAAGGGGTTCTGGCGCAACACCTCAAGGGTGAGCAGCTCGGCCTCGAGGTCAGCTTGCTGGGAGGCGCAGGGCTCTAGCAGGCTACCGATGGCCAAAACGGTGGCTACGACAAATCTCATACGCCAAAGAATACACGCTCAAGGTGAGAAAGTAACACGATAGCGGAAAAAAATGAAATAAAAATAAAGTGGTTAAGTAGCTATACTGCGCTAGATGAAATTCATTACATCCGCACTATGTTGGATGTGCATTTGCCTCACAGCAACCGCGCAGCTTTCTACTGTAAATTTAAGTATCGACAGTGGGCGGCGAAGCCTTGCTGACGGAGACGCCGAGGGGGCTTATGACCATTTTTATTTTGCGCTTAGCAACGGTGGCGACGCTGGCTTAGTGGTTCCTTTATTGCTAGAGGCGTGTGGCGATGACGAAGATCTAAAGGTGTTGTGGGTTAATTACTTACTGTCCGTAAACGCCGATAGCAATGGGCGGCTTAAATCAAGGGAGAGGGAGTCGTTAAGCGAGTTGTCACACAAACGTACAGCCGCATTTAAAGAGCTTGCTAGATTTTACGAGCGCATGCAGCGCAGCAAGAAAGTGGGTGACTGGGTGATGGCAAATTGGTCCGCTGATTTAATGGCAACCATGGCGCAGCATAATCCGAGTTTGCTGCAGTTGATGCCGGATAGTTATTCACCAATCCTTTCTATTGACAAGGCAGCGCAAAAAGAGGTGGCCGTGGCTATGGCTAAAGAAATGAATAGGGCAAAGGGCGCTAGAGAAAATGGCTTGGCGCTTAAGTTTGCGCGATGCCTTGCTGGCATGGCGGCGCAATCGGTGTTCAAAGACTTGAAAGGCCCAACACCGGCGGAGATCAGTCGCGAAAAAAAGCAAGCAGGCGACGTGCTGGGTGATGTTCGTCGAGAAATGATGAACACAGTTTATGTGTATACAATAGACGAGCTAGAAGATTTAGATATAGATCAGCAGCGAGAATTCACCTTGCGCCATTCATCATTCGAAAACCCCGGAGTTTGCCTGTCCCCGAACAAACTTTATCGCGTTGAAACTTCGTGCGGCTACAATACTTTGCTGGGCACGGCTACAACAATAGAATTGCACCATCAGCGATTATTGAATCTTTATGGAACGGACCCATTTAATGGACGTCAAGGCACGGTGCGCATAGTCCCAGAATCATTTGGATTAGAATCAGAGGGCGCCCCATTTTATTGGGTCGGCGGCTTTCAGGGTGGCGACGTTACAACCTTTAAATTCACTATAGGTACTATTCCCGGGTTGGGTAGGGGCTTAACTCATGAGTTAACGCATCGTTTTGATGGCGCGCGATTTGGCGGCTTGCCGGCATGGCTAGCAGAAGGCAAGGCAGTGTGGACAGGAGGCAATTACGGTCTAATGACCGACGATTTTTTTGTCGACGATTACGTGAGTTTTGGCACATTGTTTTCAGTGTCACAAAAAGGCTACGGCGGTTTTATAAAACTAAGCGAACTGCTTAGCGGCGATATAGAAGAGTACCGGGACAACTATTCGGCGGGTTACGCGTTATATGTTTACCTAAAATACTGGACTGGCTTCGAAGAGGGTGGCGATAAAGTTTTCGCCGCTCAATTACAGAATTATCAAGAGGACTTGCGTCGTTCGAAAATATCTGCCGTAGCAAATTTTGAAAAATACTTTTGCGATGGCAATGATGGGCGGCCGCTCAGTCTTAAAGAATTCGCTGAAGACTACGGCAAGTTCTTAGGTGGTTTTTACTGGAAAGAGCTAGCCGATTGGACAAAGCGTTTTTCTCCTAGCGGCCCAGCGGGTGAGAGCGCTGAAGTGATTTACGATGAGCCCACATGGTCATGGCTGCGCGGGCGAACCGAGCCATGGTTCGGGCAAGATCAAGCGCGTGTTGCTGCATTGTTACTACAGCAGTGCAGAAACAAAGCTGCTGGCTTGGCGTATCAATGGGCGATGGTGGTTGACGAGCCGAGTGACGCTGTACTTGAAGATTTCTCCCGTTTTTTAAACGATAGCCATCAGAGCCGCGCGGCTT
>JAPKEZ010000057.1 GCA_028821845.1 Planctomycetota bacterium
AGACATTCGATAATATGCCGCTGGTGTCTCCATCCAAGCCTAGTGCACGTCCTGTCTATTCTTTTGTAAAGAGAAGTTTTGACTTGTTTTTTGCGACAGTCGGAGTTGTTCTTGGAATGGTACTACTGCCTTTTATTGCTATTGCAATACGTATTGAGTCTAAAGGACCTGTGTTCTTCACGCAGTTCCGTATGGGGCTACGCAATTCGACTTTTAGGATGATTAAATTGCGCACGATGTATTCCGACAAGTGCGGTGATGAGGTTACACCGCAGGTCGCGGATGACATGCGTGTAACTAGAGTAGGTAAATTCTTGCGTAAGACATCTCTAGACGAATTGCCGCAAATGATTAATATTTTGCGTGGCGAAATGTCGATGGTCGGTCCTCGCCCGGAGATGCCTTTTATCGTTGACGGATACGATGACTTGCAAATCCAGCGACTGTCTGTCCGCCCAGGCATAACTGGATTGTGGCAAGTGTCTGACAAGCGCAAAGCACCCATTCACGAAAATATGGATTATGATTTGTATTATATCCAGAACCAATCGTTGTTCCTTGATTTGACAATCGCTGTAATGACATTCTTGACGATGTTTAATTTTTCTAGTACGGATTGATGGCCGAATACACTGGACCCGATCGCCGCAATAAGCCAACTCCGGTTATTTCTCGCTACTCGTTCTTGGGTGGGCGACGTTACTCAGGTGGAGACTCTGGTAGTTCGTATTACGATCGTTATTCAACAGTGACATGGATTGTGCTTACGAGTTTCTTGTTGTTGAATATTCTAGATGCGCACTTCACTTTGATCTACATTCAACGTGGCGGCGAAGAGGCGAACCCTATAGCTGCTGGATTACTAGACATAGGCATGTGGTCTTTCATCGGAATTAAATCTTTTGGGGTTGGACTCGGTGCAGTCATCTTTTGCATTCTTAACGACTTCAGAAATGCGCGCATCGGAGTTTTTGCTGCATTGGTCTTTTACCAGCTTCTGTTCCTTTATCACCTAAGCCTGTACTTAGGCTGGGTCGGAAACGTTAGCTATTAAAACGCAAGCCCACATGGTTGGGCACAATATCCTTTAACTTTTCAATCACAATTTCGGTCTGTGATTTTTCAGCAAGGCGGCGGATAAGCTCTTCGAGATAAGGTGGTGGGGCAAGATTATCTGCAGCCACTTCTGCGCTGGCCTGTTGCTCCCATATTAAGCTGCCGCCATTGTCGTGCGTGGTTTTGACTAAGCGTATTTCGCTGCGTAGCCCAAAGCGGTTAAGCAATAAGAAGCATGCCTTAAGAGCGGCACGTGAGCACCGCGGGTCGGCGTACACCATAGTGTCCGGGGCAATGTCTGTTTTGACGTCGAAGCCTAGTTTCTTCAAATCTTTTTCAACGCCGATTGCGCAGTCTCGCAAATCAAAACTAGAATAATGCGGAGCAACTGTTGGCGAAGTTAGCTCGAGGTATTCAAGCTGCTCGCTAATAAGTCGCGAAGCTTCAAGGGCCGGATTAAGGACATCACCGAGAGAATCGTTGTCAAAGCCAGCCATCTGCAGAGCGCCTGAAATACAAGTTATTGGGTCACGTAAAGCCTCAATCATTCCATTTAAGAAGCCATCATTGCTGCTGTTTACTGAATGGCCACTGTTAGCATTCGAGAATGTAGTCAAACAAGTGTGTAATCCTTGTGGCGTCCATGGCTTTGGCAGCACAGCCACGTTGCTGCATTCCAGTAAACTTTCAAAGCCTGCAACACCACGGTCTCCTACCAGCAACAAACACCACGTTTGCGCATGCATTTTTAGCGTGGCGCCTACAGTTTTTAGATCACCAAGTCCCATGGCGTCGGTATCAAGAATAACGCCATCTGTTTCTCCATTGTGAGCGACGTATTGCAGCCAATGGTCCAGTTTAAAACTACTGCATTTAATGTTGGTTTCAGGAAACAGTAACTCAACAGACTGACGCAACCCCGAATCAAATTCAGGGGTGTACAACACGATGTTGCTATTCGCGACCAGGCTATTTACCATGGACTAATTTTAGCAACTTCTTACAACGACTTTCAATGCTAGTAGATTAGCAATTATTGAGGTGTGCAGTGCCGTATTATCCATGGGATAGCCTCGGCAAGATGAGCACAATAAAGGTCTGGCTCTTTCCCCATCTCTGCTAGCTTCTGGCGCATTGCGCGGCCTTTTCCGGTACCAACGAGTACAGAAGGCATTTCCTTCGCAGCAAAAGCTTGCAAGTCGCGTACATCATCGCCTACCCCCACACTGCATCGCCAATCAATGTCAAAGTCCTGTGCTGCAATATCGAGCATGCCGCCGTGTGGTTTACGGCATTGACAGCGTCGGCGCTCAGGGGCAACTCCAACTTCAGGGTGGTGCGGGCAATGGTAGTAGCCGTCGATACGAACGTGATAAGGTTCCAGCAACTCGTCTATTTTGTTTTGAATAGCGACTAAATCGCCTTCGTCAAGCAAACCGCGCGCAATGCCCGATTGGTTCGACACGACGATTAGTTGGAGGCCATTCTTCTGAAAAGTAGCTAATGCTTGCGCAACACCAGGTAACAACTCGGTGCGCGAAGCATCGGAAAGATAGGACACCTCTGTTAAAAGGGTGCCATCGCGATCGAGGAAAACTGTAGGTCGGGCAGACATGGTGCTTGTAACTAGATAGATTATAGATTATCCTACCGGCAATGAAAAAAACAAAAACCTATAATAAACTGCTGGAAGAGCTGTCAAATGATAGTGGCGACCCATGGATGGTCTTCAAAATCATGGGAGAGTTTGTCGAGGGGTTCGACGCAATGAAAGATATTGGACCGTGTGTCTCAATTTTTGGCTCAGCTCGAACCAAGCCAAGCAATCCTCACTACAAAATGGGGGTTAGTGTAGCTAAAGAATTAGGCAAGCGCGGCTACAGCATCATTACTGGTGGTGGGCCAGGCGCAATGCAAGCTGGGAACGAAGGTGCACAAAAGATAGGCACCAAATCAATAGGTTTGAATATCGTGTTGCCATCGGAACAAGATCCAAATCCTTATCAAGACTTAGAGCTTCACTTCAAGTATTTCTTCACGCGCAAAGTATGTTTTGCGAAATACGCTTTGGCTTATGTTGTGCTACCTGGCGGCTTCGGCACCATGGACGAGTTCTTTGAAGCTCTTACGTTAATCCAAACAGGCAAAATGCGTAACTTCCCAATCGTGCTAATGGGCAAAAGTTACTGGGGTGGCCTAATCCGCTGGATAAAAAAATCTATGGTAGAAGAGGGCACGATATCTCCAAAAGATATTGATTTGTTCTACATGACCGATGACCCCGTCGAAGCGGCAGAAGTAATTCAGCGCGCTCTCGAGGAAGGTTCGCATGCGCGTCCTGAATGGAAGTTACAAATTGCTCGTGCGCGTCGCCAAGCTTCAAGGCTGAACGCTGGAAACCGTATTGAACAACGCAAGGCCAAGAAGAAGCACTCTAAAAAGAAGGCCACGAAGAAAAAGAAGAAAGACTAAAGGTCTGTCTCTTTGGCACGTGACATAAACTCGCCAGTTTCTGTAGAAACCTTAATGTATTCACCGGCGTCGACAAATGGCGGCACTTTAATCTCGAGGCCAGTCTCGCATACCGCACGCTTCTTGTCTTGATTGACAGTGTTTCCTTTGGCAGACATTTCGGCTTCGGTAACCTTTAGCACAACAACGGTTGGCAGGTCGATGGCGACAGCCGTGCTTTCGAAGAAGGTTAAGCAGATTTGCTGGTTGTCCCGCACGAACTTCATCGCGTCTCCGACCATGTCAGACTCTAAGAAATACTGTTCGTAATTCTCGGCATCCATGAAAACGTACGAATCACCTTCCATGTACGAAAAGGTGCAAGAACGCTTGTCAAGGTGCGCGCGCTCGAGTGTCTCATCTGAGCTTAGGCGCATTGATTTTTGCTGCCCCGTGCCATGTTTCTTGAGCTTAATCTGGTTGAACGAAGAACCCTTGCCTGGCTTTCGGAATTCGTAATCGGTGACGATCCAAAGGTCGTTGTCAATCACTAATATTTGGCCTTTACGGCACTGATTTGCTTTTATGGTTACCATGAGTTTTTTAAGTATACTAGTTTAGCGGCTCTCTAGCTACGCATGCTGACGGCGAATGCTACTTGCGGGGATATTAAGCAGTTTACGATATTTAGTAATGGTGCGTCGCGCAACAATGGTGCCATCGCGTTCACGCAAAACACGTAGAATTTCTTCATCTGAGAATGGATGTGCCTTGTCTTCGGCTGCAACGATGTCTTCAATACGTTGCTGGATTGAAGACCGAGTGCGGGTGGTGCCCTTAGATGTTTTTTGACCACCAGAAAACATCGACTTTAGTGAGATAACGCCTTGCGGAGTGTGCGCATATTTGCCGCGTATGGCCCGCGATACCGTCGAAATATGCACACCGACAGCATCGGCCACTTCTTGCATGATGAGTGGGCTTAAGTATTGCTTGCCAAGTCGCAAAAACATTGCCTGCTTCTTGGCAAGCACATTAGTAATGCCTAGAACTGTGCGCCGCCGCTGCTGAATAGCATCAATGCATCCGCGCGCTTTGTCTATCTTTCGCAGCAAGTGTGCATGCAGCTTCTTATTAGATTTCGCATTCGCAAGCGCCTGGTGCGCAATTTCAGACAAGCTAATATCTGGGATGTAGTCAGTGACTAAAGTTACTACAGGTTCTTTAGTCGGGTCTTCGTCCATTTCAATTTTCACGTCGGGGCTGATGACACTATTGGTGTCGATGCTGAACGCAGAAAAAGGGCGTAAGTCAAATAGCGCGAACACACTAATCGCTTGGCGCACTGCTTCAACACTCAGCCCTTCTGCTTTGGCGATTTGTGGAATGCGATTCGCCAGCAGGTCATCGAAGTGATTGGTTAAGATAACTCGTGCATCGTTATGGTTTCCTTCAAGGGCCTCTAGTTGCAGTAAAAAACATTCGCGTAAATCAACTGCGCCTAAGGCCGTGTGTGATATTTCGCGAATCATTTCTAGAGCTTCTTCAAAAATAACAAAGCCGATGCCGGTCATTTCTGATAATTCGCCAATGCCATCTACTAAAAAACCCTTATCGTCGAGAAAGTCGAGGATGATTTCAGCGGCGCGTACATGTTCGATATTGACGTCGCGCGTGCGCAACTCAGAAAGTATTTCGTCACTACTCGGTTGATCTGGGGCAGCGGTGTTTTGGATGAAGTCATATCCACTTTCTTCTGTTTGGCTTTTCTCTCGAACATTCGGAGCCGACTCTAGTAAGTTGCCAACGGTGTCGTATTCGCTTAAGTCTGAATCGTCGCGCGTCTCTACTTCGTTACTGTCGTCTGTTTCTGGTTTGTCGACATCGATTTCTAAGAAAGGATTGTCTTCAAGCTCGGCGGTTAAGAAGTCAAGTAGCTCGGTTGAGTTTAGCTGCAGGATATGCATAGCCTGAATCATCAGCGGCGACTGCGTTAGGCGCTGCTCCAAATTCAAGTGCTGGTTGTAATCCATCCGCATGATGGTATTTTAGCAAACCAGCGTGACTTGGTTACAATGCGAACTGTCAATCATGCGTATCCTCCTTGTCGAAGACGAAGCTACTTTAGCTATTCCATTAACCGATGCCCTGCAAGAGCACGGGCACGAGGTGACGCACATTGCGGATGGGGCAGCGGCTCTTGCTTGGCTGAACGGTAATTTGGTTGACATCGTGGTGAGTGACATTCGTTTGCCACATGGTGATGGTATGCAAATATTACAGCGCGCGCGTCAGCAGCAACCGCCTGCCGAAGTGCTAATCATGACGGGCTACGCGACTGTCGAGCAGGCGGTAGATGCCTTACAGGACGGTGCTTACAGTTACTTGCAGAAGCCATTCTCAACGGATTCGTTTTTGGTGCACATCAACAAAATGTGCGAACTGCGCGCCTTGCACCAAGAGCTGAATACTATGCGGCAGGAGGCACGCAGTGAGTTCCTGCTAAGTGGCAAGAGTAACGAGATAGCGACTGTTAACCAGCGCCTGCAGCAATGGGCTGCCGAAGAGCTGACCGTGCTGATTACTGGGCGCAGTGGAACTGGCAAAGAACGTTGTGCGCGCGCTTTGCATAATCTGTCCGCACGCCGCGACAAACCATTCGTTGCAGTGTCATGCGCTGCTATTCCGAGTTCGTTATTCGAAGGAGAATTATTCGGTTACCGTAAAGGTGCATTCTCGGGAGCCGACGCCGACCATCAGGGATTGCTGAGCAGTGTAGACGGTGGTGTCCTATTCCTAGATGACATCGATGATTTCCCATTAGAGCTGCAACCCAAAATATTGCGTGCCTTGCAAGAATTAGAATTCGTGCGTCTGGGCGAAACGACTCCAAGAAAGTTCAGCGGCCGTGTTGTAGCAGCGAGCAAGCAGCCACTCAAACAAATGGTCGAGTGCGGTAAGTTTCGCGAAGATTTATACTACCGCTTAAACGTGCTCAACCTCGAATTGCCAGCCTTATGCTCGCGTGTCGAAGACATCCCACTATTGCTGGCCGATTTGCTTAAGCGTTGGGATTCTGAAAAACGTTACTCCGTATCAAGCTCTGCAATCAAGCAGCTATCAACACTAAGTTGGCCAGGTAACGTTCGCGAACTCGAAAACTCTCTGCGCCGTGCCATGGCAATATGCGGGCGCGTCCGTATATTACGTATCGAGCATTTCATGCCCGATGTTGGCCAAGATCGCTTAGCCGTTGCCGACCAATTGGTCGGCTTGCGAGAAATCACTGCTCGCTCTGAAACCGAAGCAATACTTAATGCTCTTGAAATTACTGGCGGGCGAAAGGCAAAAGCAGCTACATTGTTGGGCATTACGCGAAAAGTTCTATGGAGTAAAATGAGCGAGTTGGGGTTAGATCAAAACAAATGAAAAACGTCGATTTAGTTGACCTCGGTTCCCAAGTGATTGAGTTGCACAATGAAAAAATTTATTGTGTAGCCGATTTGCATTTATGTGCCAGCCGTCCGCAAGAAATAGTTGCTTTTGCTGATGAAGTCATAGGAGCTTGTAACAAGTATTCAGTGCTGCTTATTCTTGGCGACTTATTTGACGTTTATGTCGGTCCTGAAAGTATGCGCGGGGTCGATTTTGCACCATTGCTTTCTGCTTTTGAACAGTTTGCTGCCACCGGGCGCGTGATAGTTATTCGGGGGAATCGTGATGTGTTGCTTGAGGAGACGCACGCCGAAAAGTATTCTTTTGAAGTTTGCGATGTGGTGCTGTCGAATTGCGAGCAACAACGTACTCTTTATGTCCATGGTGATGCTTTCTGCACCTTAGACTTGGCATACCAGCGACTGCGTCGCATATTGCGTAATCGTGTTTTGCGCCTATTTCTGCGTATGTTGCCTGCAGCGCTACGCCGCTACTTGGGTGACAAGATGCGAAAAACCTCTACAGCTGAAATCGCCCGCAAAGAAATGAGCGAAATGCAGCTAAATTTGTCAGCTGTGGCAGCAAGCGCAAGGCAGTTTGAGAGCTCTGTGGTGCGCATAGGGCACCTGCATCAAGCGCAGCAGCAGCAAATTGACTCAAGTTGTTCGCTCGAAGTACTTTCTGCGTGGCAACCGCTGTTGACTCGGGGCTAAAAGTGGGTAGAATATGCGACCCAATGGCACAGGTTACACCTTTGGATAGAGTCGCAGTGATTACCCTTGATGGGCTCAGTGGTTCTGGCAAAAGTACTCTTGCTAAGCAGCTGGCGGTAGCACTTAACTGGTCCTACATCGACTCTGGCGCTTGGTATAGAGCACTAACTTGGGCTGTCTTGCAAAGTGGGCTTGCAGTTGATGACTCGACTCAGGTTTTGCAAGTGCTCTTTCAAATAGAATTGACATCAGGTAGCGATGGCACGGTTGTTGTCGACAAGCAAGCTTTGCGCGACGAACTGCGCACGCGGCTTATTGACGAACATGTTTCTGCGGTTGCTGATCACTTCGACGTGCGCGACGCACTTAACGGAAAGATGCGCGAATTACTTGCCACTGAAAACGTTAAAGGCGTAGTCGCCGATGGTCGCGATGCAGGCACAATAATTTTTGCTAATGCGCCACTTAAAGTTTTTGTCGAAGTGCCTCTAGAAGTTCGCGCCCAGCGCCGCTTCGAACAGCAACGCAAGACCAATCCAGACGTCACCCTTACGCAAGTGCAGAGCGCATTGTCTCAAAGAGATTCTCACGACTCACACCGCGGAAGCGCAGCTCCTCATCCTACCGATGAAAGCTACATTCTTGATAATTCAAATCAATCAGTCGAGCAGGCGGTCGGACGCCTGTTGACTTGGCATCAGCAAATTTTTGCTGCCAAGTAAGAGACTTTTTCTCCGAAACACAAACCCAATTTTAATCATGGTCTCAAAAGACCTCATCAGACGTTACGACCTCACTGACGAAGACCTAGATCGTCAGCTATCAGAAGTCCTCGGTACAGTCGAGCCTTCAGCCATCAGTGAAATGATCGGCGACAAAGTAGGCGGCGTAGAACGTGACCAAATAGTCACAGCAACCGTACTTAGTGTAGAAGAGGATCACGGCGTTGTTCGTGTCGACATCGGCGGTAAGGCAGAAGCTCCATTGCTTTTCTCTGAATTCGATGGCGAACTTCCTAGCATAGGTGAAACACTAGAAGTCTTTTACCGCGGCGACGACCGCTACACAAATGTCCCTGTAGTTTCTAAGCGCGACGCTGATCGCGAGCGTGCTTGGACAAAAATCGTGGGCGTATACAGCCCAGGCGATGTTATCGCCGGTGATGTGCAAAAGCTCATCAAAGGCGGCTTAATCGTCTCTATCGATGGTGTCGAAGTATTCATGCCATCATCTCAAATCGATATCCGTCGTGTTTCAGATCCTTCAGAATTTGTGGGTACGGTAATTAATGCTAAGGTTGTGAAGATTGATGAAGAGCGTCGCAACATTGTGATCTCACGTCGTCAACTTCTAGAAGAAGAGCGCATCGAAAAGCGTGCGGAACTACTTCAAGATATAAAGGAAGGCCAAACTCGTATTGGCGAAGTCAAGAACATTGCCGATTTCGGTGCATTCGTCGACCTCGGCGGTATGGATGGCTTGCTTCACGTTACCGACATGTCATACGGACGCATCAAGCATCCGCGTGAAATGGTTAAAATTGGCGACAAGATTGAAGTATTCATTCAGTCTATCGATCACGAGCGCAACCGCGTGGCATTGTCACTTAAGGCTCTTACGAAAAACCCATGGGAAAAAATCGATACACGATTCCCCGAGAAGTCTGTCCACAAGGGCCGCATTGCTAACATCGTTCCTTACGGATTGTTTGTTGAACTCGAGTCTGGCGTTGAAGGCTTGGTGCACGTTACTGAACTTTCATGGACACAGAAGAGTCCAAATCCTGAAGCTGAATTCACTAAGGGCGCCGAAATCGATGTCTACGTTAAGTCAATCGATTTAGAGAAGAAAGAAATGTCATTGTCTGTGCGTGAAGTTGAGGGCAATCCTTGGCAGCGTATCGCGGAGCATTACGCTCCAGGTACAGTTATCGAGGCTACAATCAAAAACCTTGCAACTTACGGCGCATTTGTTGAGATTGAAGAAGGCATCGACGGCTTGCTACACAACACTGACTTCCATTGGACACGTAAGATTCAGCACCCATCAGAAATCGTCAAGAAGGGCGATCGTCTGCAGTGCGTAGTTCTTAACGTAGATCTTGATAAGCAACGCATCTCATTGGGAATGAAGCAGCTTACTAAGAACCCATGGGAGGATTACATTCCGACTAACTACCATGTCGGTGATATGTTATCGGGTGAGGTCGCTAAGCACATCGCTGCTGGTTGCTTTATTAGACTTGAAGATGATCTCGAAGCATTCTTGCATTACAGCACTCTTCCGCAAGAGTGGCAGGAGTCGCCAGCAACTAACTGCCTAGTAGGCATGAAGGTTGAAGTGCGTATCGTGCGCGTTGACTGTGGCGAAGAACGTATCGGGCTAAGCTTTATTCACGCCGAGTTCGGAGAGAACGACGATGTGCGTAAAAATTGGGCAGAAGCTCAAGAAGCTAAGGCTGCAAAGAAGGCTGCTAAGAAAGCTGCAAAGGAAGCCGCTCAAGAAACGGCAGATGCTGCTGAAGCTGAAGAGGTTCCAGTCGTTGAAGCCGAAGAGGCACCAGTCGCTGAAGCTGAAGAAGCTCCCGTTGCCGAAGCCG
>JAPKEZ010000058.1 GCA_028821845.1 Planctomycetota bacterium
CAGCTTTATATCTATAAACAGCCACTGCCCAAGAATGGCGAGAATCAAGCATGTCGGGCTCAGGTAAAGGCACAATTCATCAACGTAGTTGCGGTGCCACGGCAACATGAACAGCCACAATCCCATGGCTAAATAACTGAAAAATGCCACTTGTAGCAAATTGCGTTGACGCCATGAGTTCATTCACAAAGAAGACGTACCCATTCGAATGGCGACACTACAATATTTGCATGGCTGAATTACATCCTCACGCTTTGTTTGCTGGAAGCTTTAATCCTCCGACTTTGGGGCACTACGACTTGATAAAGCGCGGCGTAAAACTATTCGGATCGTTGCGCGTAGTGGTTGCCACTAATTCATCTAAGGCAGGTTTGTTCAGCGTCGACGAGCGCCTTGAACTGTTGCGCCATGACTTGGCCGATTTGCCAGTGATCATAGACAGTTGCTCGGGCTTGCTTGTTGATTATGCAAAGCGACATCAAATTGATGTGTTGCTGCGCGGAGTACGCACGGTGACTGATTTCGAGTACGAGTATCCGATGGCCTTGACTAACCGCCAGCTAGACTCAGAAATTGAAACAGTTTTTGTTATGCCCAATGAAAGTTATTCTTATGTATCGTCCCGCCTCATCCAAGAGGTGTATGACAACGGCGGCACCTTGCCGCAATTCGTAAGCGAACATGTTCACCAACAGCTAAGTAAAAAGAACTAATGGAAATAATTCACACGGACAAATCATCGCAAGCTATAGGCCCATACAGTCAGGCTATTCGCGTTGAAGGTTGGGTTTATACTTCTGGTGTAGTCGGCATGTGCCCAGATAATTCGATAGCCGGAGACGACATTGCCAGCCAAACACATCAGGTGTTTGCTAACTTACAAAACATCTTGGCGGCCGCAGGCTGTAACTTACAAGACATCGTCAAGGCGACGGTGTATCTCGCTGACATGGATGAGTTCGTTGCGATGAACGAAATATACAGCAGCTACATGGACGGCCACCAGCCAGCGCGTTCGTGCGTAGAAGTGCAGCGTTTACCGCGCGACTTACGTGTCGAAATTGACGTAGTCGCGCGCCCAGCGAGCTAGTCGCTGAAACAGTAGCAAGCAGCCAACTAGGGCGATACTTGGCAGATAAAGTAACCAGCCCGCATCAACTAAGGGGTTAAGTGTCGCCATGCCGTCACTAGCAAGGCGTCCCCATGAGACAGCAGGAGCCTCAACGCCGAGGCCTAAGAAGCTTAAAAAAGCTTCCATCAGAATAACGCGTGGCAGAGTGATGATGAGCATGCTGCCGATTGCCGGCCAAAGTTGCGGCAAGATGTGATGTCCGAAAATGCGTAACGAGCTCATGCCTTGACTGTGCGCAGCATCGATGAACGCTTTCTTTTTAATGCTTAAACATTCGGCGCGCACCACGCGCGCGGTTGGCAACCAAAATAGTACTCCGATTGCGACGAAGAATAACTGCAGGCGGCCGAATCCCACGGTAGCGAGTTCGATGCGATACTCTTGTAGCACTGACAGCATGAACAAAATGAATACAACCATCGGGATTGATTCTAGTGCATCGGCCAAACGCATCATGAGTCCGTCACGCCGCGGCGAACCGAGGCCGGCAACTGCGCCGAAAGGTACGCCTATAAGTAATGCGACTAGCGTGCCGAAGATTCCGACGCTTAGTGAAATGCGCGCGCCATAAATCAGGCGCGATAACATGTCGCGACCTTGAGCGTCGGTGCCTAAAAATGGCGAGCTCGTAAATTGTGGTGGAACCAGTTGTTGGCTAACCTGCATGCTGCTGTAGTCGGCCAAGGGCAGTAATGGCGCCAAAGCTGCGACAAGGCAGACACTAAGTAGCAGCAACGCTTGCCAACGAGGAAATTTATTAGCGCTTTTCAAGAGATAGCCTCGTTGCGCGGATCAAATTTCATTATTAACACGTCAGCCACTAACGTGCAGCTAGAGAGAATAGCGGTATAAACAACTGTGACACCAAGCGCGAGTGTGTAATCGCGCGCGAGTGCTGCTTGCACGAAAAAAGTCCCTAGACCGGGTAGCGAGAAAATTTGTTCTACCACCAAAGAACCAGTCAGGACACCAGCCGCCGCCGGACCCATAAAAGCTAATACCGGAGTAAGGCTAGGGCGTAATATGTAATTGATGTTTAATCGCCGCGCGCTAAGACCGCGCGCAACGGCGCTGCGATAAGCATTACTGTTGCGTGCCTGTTGCGCATGATGCTGAATTAGCACAAATAATTGTGCGGCCAATGGCAGGCCAAGGGCGCAGCACGGCAAGATCCACGAGCTTAGTTGACGGTGTCCTGCAACAGGAACCAGTCCCAAGCCAAAGGCAAACACGCTAATAAGTATTCCGGCAATGACAAAGTTGGGAGTTGCAAGTAATGCTGAACCAGAAAGTCGTACCGCAGTCACGCGCCAGCGCGAATTCGAGGTGGCCGCAAACATTCCGGCAGCTAAGCCGACGAGGATGGCAATAAGTAATGCACCTCCTCCTAAGATAAACGAAATCGGCATCGCTGCGCCAAGTAGTTCTTGCACCGATGTACCGTGATATTGTAAAGATGGCCCGAAGTCTAAGGTGGCAACTCCTTGTAGAGAATTCCAGTATTGGATGAGCATCGGTTCATCGAGATGGTAGCGCAATTCAAGTGCGGCAATCGTTTCCTCTGAGAATTGTTGATTGCTATCGAATGGGCCGCCACGCGTGCTGTGTAGCATGAAAAAGGCCAAGGCGTGTACCAAGATGACACTAGCGACAGCGAATCCGAGACGGCGCAGCAAATTAATCATGGGCTACCTCGCGGCGTAAGTGTTGCCACTCGATGATGCCAAATTTGTTGGGAATGTGGCCAGTTATATTAGGGCGCAGTAACTGAATATTAGAATCAAAGCATAAAGGAATAATCGCATATTCATTCATAAGTTTTTTTTCGGCGCGGGCGAGAATGGTCAAACGCAACGCTGGGTCAGTGCACGACTGTGACTCGGTCAGCAAAGCATCGTAATCGGTATTGCTGAAGGAACTGCGGTTGTTGCGATGTTCACTCTGAAACAACTCTAAAAAAGTGAAAGGGTCGTAGTAATCGCCAATCCATGTAGAGTGCGAGCTTTGATAATCTTTAGACTTCTGCAGAGGGAAAAACGACTTCGACTCAAGCTGGTTTAAACTTACCTTGATACCCAAGACAACTTGCCATTGTTGTTGTAGGAATTCGGCAATAGTGCGATTCATTTCGCTAGCCGGGTACAAATAATCGATAGTGATGTTTTCATCACCCAACTCACGCATAGCATCTTGTAGAGCATCTTTAGCGGCGGCGGCGTCAAATGAAATGCCCGCTATCACAGAGTAATCGGGCAGCAAGTCAGGCACTAATGAGTGCGCTGGCTTACGGCGCCCACCAATAAGATCTACCAGTTGTCGCCGATCGACGGCCAGTGCCAAAGCCATGCGTAAATTGCGATTGGCTAATTGCTGGTCGGCGCTCTGTTGGAGTCGCACAAAGTAAGTTGCGAAGCTAGGTGTAGTGCTGATGGCGGTAGGGTGCCGTTGTTGTAATTGATCGACAGATAGTTGCGGTACTGCCGGTATATAGTCCGCTTGCCTATCGAGGTATAAGTTCAGGGCTGTCCATTGTGAGTCAACGCTGAGAAAATCTATGGTGTTGAATGAATCACTAGAATAATCACGATGCTCGCTATTGATTCTCAGCCGTGTGAAATCACGAATACGGTGCTCGCTTATTTTGTAAGGCCCTGAATACTTCATGTTTGCCGGAATTACACCAGGGGTGGCTAGGCGTAAAACTTCAGGGATGGGGGCCAATGCGTGGTAAGTGCAGTAAGTAGCGAATAATGGCTGCGGCGACTTGAAGTTTAGCTGCACTGCGCCGTTGATAATTTCGATTGTGGCATCGGTCAACCAGTCAGCGTAGGGAGCAGCTGTTGAGGGGTGCTGTAGGCGCTGCCAGCTGTCGCGCACATCAATCAACGTCAACTTAGACCCATCTGACCAACGCGCGTCAGGGCGCAAGGAGAAGCGCCACTGGCGGTTGTTGTCGCTACTACTGTAATCACTGGCAAGTTCGTTGCGCAATTCACCCGTTCTCGGGTTAATGGCGGTCAAGCAGTCGAAGACGGCGCTGAGCAAGCGAGTACTACCAGCGCTAGTAGCTAATTGGGGGTCAAAAGAGTCTAGCTCAGAACCATTAACCACAGTTAACTCTGCGGGCTGCGGTGAGCAGCAGCAAAGTAGTGGTAATAGGACGAGAGCTCTCATTCTGATATAGGATAAAACATAGGATTGAAGAAATCGAGTGTGCAATGGCCTACAATAATGTTGTGGATGTCGCCCCCATTCTGTCAGTAAGCGAGTTGACGGTCGTCGTTAAGGACTCGCAAGCGGTTTTGGTGAAGGATTTCGCCTTGTCGCTGCGTAGCGGCGAAATAACAGCTATCGTTGGCGAATCGGGATCGGGCAAATCTATAGCTTGCTTGGCCATTATGCAATTACTGCAGAGCGGGTTAGAGCGCACTGCGGGTAGTGTTAAATTTAATAACACTGAGTTGGGTGAATTGTCCGAATCTAAACTGCAGAAGTATCGCGGTAAGTCTGTCGCGTATGTGTTTCAAGACCCAGCGTCTTCCTTAAACCCAGTTCTTAGTATTTATGCTCACTTCAACGAAGTGTTCAGCGTACATTTGTCACACCTGACTAGCCCGCAAAAAATGCAAAGGTCAATTGAGTTGCTTTCCGAGGTCGGGCTTAGCGATTTGGGTGATATAAAAAACAGGTATGCTCATCAGCTAAGTGGAGGGCAACAGCAGCGCTTATTGTTGGCGCTGTCTTTAGCCTCAAACCCGCAAGTATTAATCGCCGATGAGATAACCACAGCCCTTGATCCAGGTGTTCAGCAAATGATTGTCGACTTGTTGGCTAAGCTATGCCGACAAAGAAACCTTGCGGTGGCTTTTATTACTCACGACATTCACCTCGCTCAACAGATATCAACAAACATCGCGGTAATGCATCAAGCACGCATCGTCGAATATAATGACTGCCAAAGCCTGTTTGACTACCCTCAGCATCGAGCAACGATTAAGCTGCTAGGGGCCGCCCGACGCGATACTGCTATTGGCGAGGAGGTGTCCGAGAATGATTTAGTACTCGATGCTATTGATCTTTCAATTTCTTACAGAATCCCGCGCATTTTCGGGAGATCTCGGCGTGTGCAAGTCGTTAAAAATATCTCCTTCAAGATATTCAAAGGTCAAACTTTGGCAATAGTAGGCAAGTCAGGTTCTGGGAAATCAACTATTGCGCGCGCCGTCTGCGGCTTGGCGCACTATTTAGAAGGGCAGCTAAACCTATACCTAGAAAACGAGGTTGTTCATTTGCATCAAGCTGATCAGCGAGCATTGCGCCCTTATCGCAAGCATGTGAGTATGGTGTTTCAAGACCCGTTTGCTTCATTGAACCCATTAGTACTGGTGCATAAGTCGGTAGCAGAACCGCTGTTAGTACATACCGAGATGAATGCCGAACAGCGCTTGCAGTGCGCTAACAAGCTTCTTACTGAAGTCGGACTTGATCCAGGTCAAATCGCTAATCGTTTGCCGTCAGAGCTTAGTGGCGGTCAGTGTCAGCGAGTGGCTATTGCCCGCGCTTTAGCTCTAGACCCATTATTGATTGTGTGCGACGAGGCCTTGTCTTCTCTAGACTTGACAGCACAGCGTGAGATCACCGATTTACTTCTTAGCCTTCAGCAAAAACGTCAGCTTTGCTTGCTATTCATTAGTCATGATTACAAGCTTGTCCAAGGTATCGCGCACAACATTTTTTCATTAGACGACCATGTTGGTCTGGCGCAATAGGGTAAACTTAGAACATGCCCGATTCCCCGCAACTAGATGTAATCTTCATCGACATCGACGATACATTGTTCGCTACGACTGACTTTGTTTCAGCAGCTCGTCGTGACGCATTGCAGTCAATGATTGACCGCGGTCTAAATGCTAATATCGATGACTTGCTTGCCGAGCTAGAATTAGTCGTCGCCGAGTTTGGATCGAATCACGACCATCATTATGATTTTTTGTTGAAGCGCCTGCCAGCAGCGGTTACTGGAAACGTTAATATCGATTTGATGGTCGTGGCTGGAGTTATTGCTTATCATAACGCAAAATGGAAACATTTACATATTGGCGATGCCGACCGACAACTTTTGCTCGACATTAAAAATTCGGGTATTCGGCTCGGAGTCATTAGTTCGGGGTTGGTGCGTAAGCAAATCGAAAAGATATTGCGTCTAGAAATAGATAAATACATCGACCCTAAACTTATCTTTATTACTCATGGTGTCGGTGTAGCTAAATCTAACGTTCAGCTATATGAATCGGCGATTGCAGCCACAGGGTGTGATATTTCGCGAATCATGCATGTCGGCGACCATCCTTATCACGACATAGATACAGGCAATGCCGCTGGAATGGTAACGGTGTGGGTTAACGGTGGCGGGAAGCATAGTGTCAATGAGCCGCGTACATCCCCAGCCTTTAAGATTAGCTGCTTTGCCGAATTGCGCGCAGTGTTGGTAAACAACTACGGGTTGAATAAGTAAATAAAAAAAACCTCACTCAAAAGAGTGAGGTTTTGGCTATTTTTAATGAAAGATTAGTTTCCTAATTTTACTTCTAGTCGATCTTTCAATTCGTTGGCATCAATAATCGTAGCAGTAATCATCAGAATCACGTCACGGTTCTCAGAAGCCTCACCTTCTTTCTTGAATAGAAGGCTAAGGATTGGAATGTCAGACAAGAAAGGGATCTCGGCGCGTTGATCGATGTTGAACAGCTTCTTGAGCCCACCGATGACGACTGTGCCGCCATCTGGTACTACAACAGTAGTATTCACCGAAGCGACTTGCAGCTCAGGAAGCTGAATAGTAATCGGAGTTGTCAGACCAGCAAGTGAGGAAGTGAATTCTGCAATTGGACGCAGGATGGTTGCGATGGTAGGACGTAGTTCGAGACTAACAGTTTTACGGTCTTGGGCGATGGTAGGGCGAACATCAAGCACGATACCGTCAGAAATAACACCTACAACGGGGTCGGCGATAAACGATGCCAAAGCAACTTCTACATCGAAATCTTGGATGTAAGTGATTTGGTTGAGCATAGCAGCATAAGCCCGCTCGGTGTTTTGAGTAGAAAGCATTACTGAAGTCAACTCTTGCGCGCGCTCGTCTTTGCGGACAGCATTCATGATAAGGCTATATTGCACATCGTCAATGAAAGACAACTGCATTGCAAGACCACCAGCAACGCCGAGGCGGCCGCCGTAATCAGAAAGGATGCCTTCGCTTCGTGCACGGATAGAACCGTCTTCACCTTCGCTGTAATACGCACCAGCAGTCGGGTTAGACCCGGAGCCTGATGGTAGGCCTAGGCCGTTGTCATCGAAGGCCGCTGATGTGTTGTCATCGAAGCCTGAAGTGAGGTCGTCTAGAGGTATTAGTTCGCTACCATCGGCAGCAGCAGTACGTGCACCGCGCCAGTCAACACCTATCTCTTGTAGGTAATCTTTGGTGATGGTCAGGAACTTCGCCTCGATGTTCACCATCGAAGAAGTGTAGCGACGGAATCCTTCGAGGAACCCTTCGATTTGCCGGTGTACATCAGGTGTGTGGCGCACGAACAATTGACCGTTTTGCGCTTGGATTGAAACACCTTCGATTGAATCCCACGTACCAGTAGCGATACTTTGTTGAACCAAAGTCGCGATGTTGTCTGGATCCATGATTGGCACTGGTTCGCCGACGACTCCGCCGAATTGAGGCGCCTCGTCGTCCATTGAGAAGCTAGAGTCAGGTAATTGGATTTTATCAATTTGCGGCGCAGCTTGGTCAACGATCATCGCAGTCAAGTCGCGAATATCGTGTGGGCGCAACACAAGGTTATTGAAAGCATTGCTGAGAGTGGTGATGTAAACCACTCCATGACGAAAGCTATAAATAACTTCAGGCCCAGCGGCATCAGTGATGATGTTCAGAGCGTGCTCTACGCTAAGCTCGTGCGTCATCGTTAGGTTGAACTCGATACCTTCGGCGTCTACAGCATCTATTGCGTCTGGCGTGACGACATATGGAATGCTCGTGAACGTGCGCAGCTGGTCAATTACGGTTTCTAAAGATGTCTCACCTTCAAATACCAGGCTAGGAATCCGCTGTTCAGCAATCGCTTTCTTCAGTACATTGTTCTCCGCAGAGCTTTCATCTTCATCTGGAAGTTCACGGTACTTCGCACGCAATTCATTAATCTTGCGCCAGTGTTCAGTGTTCGGTAGTGTGACAATGTCAGTTATAAGAATCCGAGCCTCTTCAATATCTTCAATCCAAGTCAGGTAGCGCTCTGCGCGAACTTTAACCCATTCGTCCTCGAGGTGAAGGTGACGAGCCTTTTCAGCAGCTGAGTGCAGCTCTTTAGCCCGTGCATTTAAAGGGTCTTCCTCAACCAGGGTAGCTGTTAAAGCGATAGTCTTGTCGAAGTGGCCCGCGGAGTAGTTTGTGATTGCGTCTTCAAGGATGCCATCGCGGCGTAATCTTTTACGCTCGACCTCTAGTTGGCGCTCTTGCTGTAGAGCGTTAAATGATTCACGTGTAGCTTTTTCGCGCTGGCTAGAAAGGGAAGCGTTTAGTTCTGAAGTGACTGTGCTAAGCAGGCCAGAGATGTCGCTGCTTAATGAGCCCCAGTCTATGTTTAAGTCGCTGCCATTAACGATGCTACTTGCAAGGTTAAGACGCCCCAGAGCCGCTTCGTAGTTGCCTTCAGCACGAAGTTGTTGAGCCGATTCTAAGTTGGCGCGAGCATCGGCCTGCAAACGTTCTCCACGAGCTTTGGCGCGAAGTAGAACGTCGTCGTTAGAGCCAGTGATGTCGGTGTTAGTTCTGCCGAGAGCGATTTGGACCCGCTCGAGCAGAGTAATAGCCTCAGTCGCACTAGCATTTAGGTTCAGGGCAGCAAGAAGATCATCTTCAGCCTCAAGCAAGCGTGCATCGGCATATGCCTGGCGAGCACGAGTAACGTGTTCGCGCACCAGCATAGCTATTTGCTGTTCGTGGAGTGAATCGGCAAGCTGAGCGTCTTGAATAATGTCAGTCTCGTTCTGCTGTTGTGTAGCAGAAGTTTCTTCTTGTGACTCAATGTTAGATTCAGAAGATGCGCAAGCGCCAACAAAAAGCGCAAGTGAGACGGTGAAAGCGGAATTAAGGAGTGTGTTCATTTTTTATCGCGTAAAACGACATTAAAGAAGGCGGGGTATTCAGGATAGTCCTGTTGGACTAGGCGGTGGAACAGATTAGCAATTCTTGACGTTATTCGCCATGCCAAATGATACCTAAATCGACTAAATCAAGTAGTTTAGTCTTGTTCTTGAGTACCAGCAAAGGACACTTTCTGGAACTTTTCGCGGATAACCACATCAAGCAGCACCACGATGTCGCCATAAACAACACCCTTTCTGGCATCTAGCGACACAGGAGTCTCGTCGACGCTATATTCGGGGCTATCTAGTAGCTTTTGCAAGAACTCAGTCAAGTCCGGTACCGGATCTTCAGGGTTAGCTATGGCAAATGGGTTGTAGCGGAATTTTTGCTCGCCTATCTGCACTTTTATTTCGCGACCTTGGTACAGCAGGAGACCATTGGACCCTTCCTCGTCAACAAGCTCACCTGGCTCGGCAACCTTAATCAGAATATCAATCTTGTCAATTTCTTCTGCTTCGGAAGTAGAAGTACCACGATCTTTAGGCAGAGCTGCATCGAGACGCCCCTCCAAAATCTTGAACTTCAGAGTAACAATGAAGAAAATCAGCAATAAGAACGTAACGTCGATCATCGGCGTCATGTCAGTTTTGATCTCTTTGAATTTTTTCTTTTTACGAGCCATAATTAGTTATTCCTCGCCTCTTCGCGTGCTTTCACGATGTTAGGGTCTTCAGAAGCGGCAAGCTGCACTTTCCAGATAAGGATGCCGTCACGCGTGCAAACTTCCATGATCTTTTGCAGGTATTTGAACGGTGTGTTACGGTCAGC
>JAPKEZ010000185.1 GCA_028821845.1 Planctomycetota bacterium
TAATCCAAAGAACCTAGAGAAAGGAATATTGACTGCAGACGGAGTCCATCTAAATAAAATGGGCAACATCTTGGTAGCAATAGAATCGTCGCTGGCGATCAGGGATGCCATCCTTGAACACAATTTAGAAAACCTTTAGTCGATGTGACTCATCGCGCGCTCTGCCATTGCAGTAATCGTCAGCGATGGGTTGACTCCGAGATTGGCAGAAATGGACGAGCCATCGATGATATATAAACCAGGATGTCCAAAGGCTTGGTGATGTAAATCAATGACGCCACCTTCGGCATTTTCAGCCATCGCGCACCCCCCTAAAATATGCGCGGTGGTTGGTGTAGCAAACAGAGTTTGACTGAACAATGCACCGACGGTGCCATCTACTTTTTTCGCCATGCGCTCACTTAAATCATCGGCCAAGGGGATATGCCCGCGCGGCGCCTCTTTGCCAGTGATGGAGGTGCTTAACTTTTTGCGTCTGTTTAACTTAAGATGTAACGTTTCGCTGTGGCTTTCCATATACAGCATGATGATGGTGCGGTTTGCCCAGCCAGGTACAAGGTAGGCCCGCGCCCATCTGAGCGGGTGGAGGCAGAATTCTAGTAATACAAGCCACAATCGTTTGCCGAGTTTTTTAGCACTAGCATGCGGGGCCATCAGCAAGCGGAAAAACCCAGAGCCAGCAGGATAGCGTACAGTCTCGACATGCGCGGTTTCGTTTAAGTGCAGAATAGACCCAATCGCTAATCCTTTAGAGTGGTCAACGTTGCGTTGGTTCGACTGCACGCCGGTAAGGCTCTCGCTATTAGTGCGTACTGATTTGCCTAGTTGCTCCGAAAGTTTTGGCAGGCCATCGGCGCGTTGGCTCATGCTCAGTAGTAGCTTCAAAGTGCCGAGGACGCCACCGGCCATTACCACACGTTTTGCGGTGAACTCTTGCGGCTTACGCTTACGGTGTTGTTTCGCTTCGATCTTAAAACTCAAGTCGGGCATTTGCTGAATCTTGGTGACCTTGGTATCTGCTTGGATGACCGTACCGCGTTTTTCTGCGATATATAAGTAATTGTAATCGAGGGTGTTCTTGGCACCAACGCGACATCCGACCATGCATGCCCCGCATTTAGTACAAGCGGCACGTGGCGGACCTGCGCCATTGAAGTATGGGTCGTCGACCATCTTTCCGTCGTCTTCACCGTTGCCGAAAAACACGCCGACATTGGCCGGGCAATGTTGTTCGCTTAAACCGAGATCGCTGGCTATTTGACCGAGTGCATCATCGGATGGAGTGCTGAAGGGAACTTTTGTCGCGCCGAGCATTTGCTCTGCAGTTTTATAGTGCGGCTGTAATTCTTGTTTCCAGTCTGCCAGATGAGACCACGTCGGATCGTCAAAGAAACTATTTTTTGGCTGTGGCAAAGTATTGGCATACACCAGCGAACCGCCACCAACTCCTACTCCAGACAATACGGTGACATGACGAAAAAAAGTCATTCGCAAAATTCCGCGACAGGCAAGGGCGGGCATCCATAGCCAACGGCGGAGATTCCAATTCGTCTTGGCGAAATCTTTGCGGCGGAAGCGACTACCTTGCTCGAGCACTAAGACACGGTAGCCTTTTTCACTGAGGCGCAGTGCGGCGACGCTACCGCCGAATCCGGAGCCAACAATAATCCAATCCCAGTCAGTGGAGCTGGTGGTTTCAGGCTGGTGGGGATTTTGCATGTGAGTGCTTGTAAGTAGAGCTATTATAGAGTGATGATGGAATGTACTGCAGGCGTATTATCGCAACGTATTGATTGGCTACGGCAAATGCGTCGCGATACTTACGCGGTTGCGCAGGAATGGGTTGTGGCAGGTTGCGCCGCGAAACAAATTGACAGCAACAGTGCCCTTGCTTCTGAAGAGTGGCTCGCAGGGCCTATGAGCGTGTTGCGCCATTTGGGCTTGTTGCAGAAAACGCTCGAGCATCTGTTGACGACCGATGCTCCTCTGCTGAATGATGATGAACTTGAACAGCGCAGCGGTTCTTGGGTGGCCAAAGTGTTTCCACGCG
>JAPKEZ010000059.1 GCA_028821845.1 Planctomycetota bacterium
AGTTCTCAGTTGCGCGCAGTCAACGCCGCAGCTTTTCATTGATACCAATACCGCGCCCGATACATCAATCGGCTCACAGCATCAAACATTGGCGGCTCGCACAGTCGATATTAATCTCGACATCCTGCGCCGCCAACACGCTGTGATTGACTTAAATATCTTTGCGAACTTGACTATTCAGGCTCGCTTTGTCGCACTTGAAACTTCTCCCACTGGTGGCGAATTGTGGCGCGGTAAAGTTATTGGTCACGGTGACTCGACAGTGCTTTTTGCATTTCGTGACGACACGGTCATGGGAACCATTCGCTATCAAGATAAAATGATATTGGTTGAGTATGCTGGTAACGACACGCATCGCATTATTGAGGTCGATCAAGCGCAAATGCCATGTTGTGGCAATAACATAACTCACAGCATTAAAACCAAGGCCGATGCGGTGCTAAATAACCCTAGTGCCGGCAGCCCAGAGATTACAATTATGGTTGTCTATACAACAGAGGCAAAGAACTCCACCGGCGGTAGTCCGCAGATGGAGAACAAAATTGACTTAGCAGTAGTCGAGACGAATGATTCCTTCGCTGATAGCGGGTTGTCGCATCGCATCGAGCTGGTTTACTACGACGAAACAATAGGCTATACAGAAGCATCAAGTTTCGGCGGTATCCTGGATGATTTGCGCATCAACGGTGACGGCAAAATTGACTGGGTACATGAAGTTCGCAATCAAGTGCAGGCCGACATGGTCGATCTGATATGTGATAACTATCAGTACTGAGGACTTGCTTACCTAATGACTTCAGTTGGAGTCGGCTTTCAGCAATGGTGTTTCAGTGTAGTTAATTACTCATGCGCAGTAGGCGGTGATGTTTTCGCGCACGAGTTAGGTCACAATATGGGATCCAACCACGATCGCAATAATGCATCAAGCGGTGCTTACTCGTATAGCTTTGGTTACCGCACGCCAAATAATGCGTTGAAAACGGTAATGGCTTATTACCCTGGCGCAGTAACCGGGCGTTGGTCCGGTCCTAACGTAACTTATAACAGCCACGTAATGGGCACGACTACCGAAGACAACGCACGTTCGCTAAACAATACTGGCAACACCGTCGCTTCTTTTAGAAATGGCCCAGCTGTGCAGCCGCCATCTCCGATTGAATTGTATGTGCAAACCATGCGTGCAAATTACTGGAGCACTATTTCGATATACAACGCCACGCCAGGCAACCGGGTGTATTTGATTTACAGCCTTGCCGGCGGCGCAGCTACAACCACTCCGCATGGTCTTGCTTACTTGTCTAATCCCATAAAATTAATGTCGAGGATGACTGCTTCGAGCAGCGGTTTCGCCAACTATGGCGTCACTCCTCCGCCATTCGCATCAGGCGTCTCTATCTGGCTGCAAGCCTACGACGCCGGCAGCTCGACTTTTAGTAACGGAATTTACAAATACGTTTTCTAGTTACTGAATAACTATCGCAACACCATTGGTGAATAGCTGTGTTGAGAAATCATAAGCCACAAACCACGCCGAAACTCCAACTGCTGCTGATGGTATGGCTTGCTGCCACGAGACATTGCCGTTCGCGTCGGAGTTTCTCATAGGGTACATATTAAAGGGAGGGGTGAGCGGCACGACTCCGTAACTAGTTTGAGTGGGTCCGCCACCAGCCAAAGAGTAGCCGAGTCCTACTCGGCTACTGGCGGAAGCGTAAGTCACGTCGATGTCCATGGTTTGACCAGCCACGGCATTAGAAATAGTTAGCGTAGGTGTTGAGCCGCCTCCATCAGAAAGGCGCACGAAGTCCGTGTAAGTTTCGGCAAGCATGTCGCGTCCGGGTCCGCCTTGAGACGAGTGAATGATTAACAGTTCGGCAGAATCTATCGCTGTTGCGTCGCTGCCTAAAGAGCCAGAATAAAGGATGCCGTTAAGGGTGATGGAATAATGAATAACGTTAAGCGCATCTCTCGTCACAGAGATCGAAGCATTTCCGGTAGCCGGCATAGCAGTGGCAATTACTGTTGTCGCGCCTCCTGCAGAAATAGAAAAATCACCACCGTGGCTGTAGTCAAGGTCGGTTAATTCAATCGACACAATATCGGTGGAGCCGGCTGATAAATTTAGGCTATAGCGCAAGTGGGAAAATCCGAGCGGGACCCAATAATTATCCTTCCAATTAAAGTCACTTTCAAAAACGAAGGCTCCAGAAACTGGCGCGAAACCTCGTACGAGAGCATTTTCTTCATTAGTGCCACCAAAAGTAGAACCGAAGTCGGTGACTTCATAAAAAGAATTAGCCTCGTCGAAGTGCCAAAGCATCCATGGTGAGTAGTTGTGTGCCCAGCCATCCGCAACTATGTTGTTGTCAAAATGATCTTCAAAAATTACCGCTTGGGCAACAAGTGGGGTGGCGAAGAGAATAAAAAGGGAGGCTAGAAGAAACTTACGCATACACAAGATTACACCATTAGCCCATTGCGTCAAGCTGAACGTGCCGGTGAATGGCCCAATCTGCGTGCTCTCTTACCAATTTGCTTTCGTGGTCAAGGGCGTTTTTTAAGGCTTTTTCACCCTTTTTCAAGTTTCCAAGGACGACGCAGGCATTTCTGAGCATGCCTTCCCAGCCCGCGCGACGAATGGGCGACCCTGTGAATAACTTGTGGAAATCTTGTTCATAAGTGGCTAATAAATCTTCGAGGCTAAGTTGTTGCAAAGAGGGGTGTCTTCCCCAATCTGCATCAAAGTCAGATTTTTCATCACCAAATGGACAAATAGTGCTACATTCGTCACAACCGAACACCCAATCTTGCATTTTTGCACGAAATTCTAGAGGAATTGGTTTGTTGGTAACCTCAATTGTGAAGTAAGAAATGCATTTTCTCGCGTCGAGCTGGTATTCAGCGTTAAAAGCCGAGGTCGGGCAGGCATCTATGCACGCAGTGCAGCTCCCACAAGTCGCATTCCTTGTTTTTGGCTGCGTCCAACGTGGCAGCTCGCAGTCTAGCAGCAATTCACCTAACATCACCATTGGCCCGTGGTTAGGGTGAATTAACAGCGTGTTTTTGCCACGCCAGCCTACTTCGCCGGCGATCGCCCACTCACGCTCTAAGACGGGCGCAGCATCGACAGTAGCCCGCGTAGCCTCACACACACCTTCTTTTTGCAGCCGCCGGCTCAATTTTTTGAGCTTGCGGCCAATTACATTGTGGTAGTCAGACCCTAAAGCATAGCTGGCAACACGCCCACCGCCACGAAAACCACCAGGTGGACGGCGATACGGCAAAGCGAACAGCGCAACGGATTTCGTCCAGGCCTTCCATTGCCGCAAATCGGCACCTACTTCTCGTGCGCGGTTTAAATAATTCATCTCGCCGGCGAACCCAGCTTCTAGCCATGTATCGAACCTATCGATGACGTTTCCGTCGAGTTCGGTAGCTGGCAAAATAGCGCGCAACTCGAGTCCAACTTCAGCAGATAATTTCTGCACAAGCTCAACTAAAGAGGGGGCGGCGGGATTGCTCATATGTGATACAATACAGAGCCTAGGAGACGCTAAAAGCGGCTTAGTAATGACTATCGATTTTAAACAACAATTTGGCGTCAACGCAGGCTACGTTGAATCCCTTTTTGAGCAATGGCGCCAAGACCCTTCGACGGTAGACGAAGAGTGGTGCTTGTGGTTTTCTAGTGTTGCAGCAGAAGCCGGCACCAAGGTTGAAGAACAAAAAAGCGCAGTCCCTCCGAGCGACGATAATGTCGAGGTTGAGGCGCTACGCGGAGTGCCTGCATCGATTGCGCGCAACATGAACGCGTCGCTTGATGTGCCAACCGCAACATCTATACGCACTATTCCAGTTAAGGTGCTCGACGAAAACCGCCGCATCATTAACGCGCACATGAAAGTACGCGCGCTGGGCAAAGCTTCGTACACGCACTTCATTGCGTTCGCGATGGTGCAGGCGATTAAAGAGCAGCCGAACGTACAGGCTTTTTACAAAGAGGTCGACGGCAAGCCTTACCGTATGCAGCCGAAACATATCAACGTCGGCATGGCTATCGATGTCGGCTCTGATGGTCAACGCAGTTTGGTGGTGCCAAACATCAAAGGCGCCGAAGGGATGAACTTTAAACAGTTCTTCGATGCTTACCAAGACATCGTTGTTCGCGGTCGTGGCGGTAAATTAACCGCCGCTGATTTCGCAGGCACAACATTTTCGCTGACAAACCCTGGGGGCTTCGGCACCGAAGCATCAGTGCCGCGTTTGATGCAAGGCCAGGGTTTAATCTTGGCAACCGGTTCAATAGGAGTTCCGGTACAAGCGCGCGCGATGAATCCGGCGATGCTTGCTGAAATTGCAATGAGCCCGGTAATGACTATCACTAGCACTTACGACCATCGCACAGTGCAAGGCTCTGAGTCTGGTTTGCTACTCAAACGCATCGAAGAATTGCTCGACGACGCAGATGGTTTCTGGACGGATATTTTCCGGATACTACGAGTGCCATGGACGCCAGCCCGTCTCGATAACGATCATCACACTTTACGCGCCGACGATGCCGCTACTGAACAAGCAAAAGTGTGGCAACTAATCTCAGCCTATCGCAATCGTGGATGCCAACTTGCCGACCTAGATCCGCTTGAATACAAAGCCGATATGCTGCCGTCACTTGACCCGTCTTGGTACGGCTTCACCATCTGGGACCTCGACCGCGAATTCTTGACGGATGGCATGTGCGGACGTCAATCGATGACCTTGCGCGAAATTCTTGAAGTGTTACGCGACACATATTGTCGCCGTTGGACTATCGAATACATGCACATCGTTAATCGCGAGCGCAAACATTGGGTGCGCGACCGAGTAGAAGGGCAGCGTAATGCCGAGGTGTTCGACGAAGAGTCACGCATGCGTATTTTGCAGCGCTTGGTTAGTGCTGAGAACTTCGAGCAGTTTTTGCATACCCGCTATCCAGGCAACAAGCGTTTTTCTCTTGAAGGCGCCGATACATTGATCCCGGCGATTAGCGAAATCATCGACTGTGCTGCTAAACGTAATGTTAAGCGCGTCGTAATAGGCATGGCGCACCGCGGACGCCTGAATGTTCTAGCGAATATTTTGAATAAGTCCTACAGCAAAATCTTCAGCGAATTCGAAGGAGTAATGTTGCCCGGAGAAGCAGAAGGCTCGGGCGATGTTAAATATCACCTCGGAGCACGCGGAGTCTACGCCACGCCATGCGGCAAAGATATCGATGTGATTCTAACGGCCAACCCATCGCATCTTGAAGCGGTTAACCCGGTAGTTGCTGGTCAAGTTCGCGCTTATCAAGACCTAGATGGCGACGTTAAGCGTGATCAAACAATGGGTATTTTGATTCACGGAGACGCGGCCTTTACGGGTCAAGGCGTGGTCACAGAGTCATTGCAAATGAGCGGATTGCCTGGCTATAAAGTCGGGGGCATTGTGCATATCGTTGTTAACAATCAAATCGGTTTCACCACCGGACCTAAAGATTTGTTTTCGACATATTACTGCACCGATTTGGCAAAGATGATTGAAGCACCGATTCTACACGCTAACGGCGACTACCCTGAATCGGTAATGAAAGCTGTCCACGTCGCTACCGAGTATCAAGCTGAGTTCGGCGCCGACACTGTCATAGATATGGTGTGCTATCGTCGTCGCGGACATAATGAGGGCGACGAACCAATGTACACGCAACCGTTATTGTACCAAAAGATTTCTAATCATCCGACTGTGAGAACTAATTACACCGATTTACTGGTGCGTCGTGGCATGATGACTCAAGAAGAATGCGATGCGGTTGGCGACGAGTTTGATCGCGAGCTGAAAGTTGCTCTCGAGGCGTCACGTAAGTTGAGCGCCGATGCCGGACAACAAAAAGATGAAGTGCTTGTGCCGACGGATACTTGGTGCGCAGGAGATTGGTGCGATGAGCAATCCCGCGATACAGCGGTTGCTGTCGAGGAATTAAAAAACATAATCGTTGCCACTAACACGATGCCAGCGGGGCACGTAGTACATCCAAATCTTTTGCGCCAGCTTAAGCGTCGCGAAGAAATGATTGATGGCGAACGCGACCTCGATTGGGGTTGTGCTGAAACCCTTGCTTTTGGTTCGTTGATCAAGGGCGGCATGTCGTTGCGCCTTGCTGGACAAGATTCTGGCCGCGGAACTTTTAGTCACCGGCATGCGGTGGTTCGTGATCAGCGTACCGCCGCCGATTACTTGCCATTAGCTACTCTTAATGAGCAGGCGCACGTCGAAGTGCGCGACTCGCTGCTAAGCGAAGAGGCTGCGTTGTCGTTTGAGTATGGTTACGCATTGGCTAACCCGCAAACGATGGTTATTTGGGAAGCTCAATTTGGTGACTTTGCCAATGGCGCGCAAATTCCAATCGATCAATTCATCTCTGCTGGTGAAGCTAAATGGTCGCAGTTGGCTGGCGTGACAATGTTGTTGCCACATGGCTATGACGGTCAAGGGCCGGAGCACTCGAATGCACGACCTGAGCGTTTCTTGCAGTTGTGCGCTGAGGGCAATATGACGGTAGCGAATTGTTCTACTGCGTCGCAATATTTCCACTTACTGCGCCGTCAGGGCTTGGCAGGCAATCAGCGACGGCCGTTGATTTTGTTTACACCTAAATCAATGTTGCGCGACCCGCGTGCAGCCTCTCCACGCGAAAATTTTGCTACCGATAGATTCGAAGAAGTAATTATTGATGCGCCTGGCGGCAAAGAAAAAGTAAAGAGAGTCGTGTTCTGTAGCGGCAAGGTTTATCACGACTTAGCTGATTACCGCCGTGAGGCCGGACGCGAAGACGAGGTCGCATTGATTCGCCTCGAACAGCTTTACCCATTCCCACGTGCTCGGGTGCAGCACATCGCCGAACAACATGCCGATTGCGAGATTGTTTACTGCCAAGAAGAGCCACGCAATATGGGTGCTTGGTCGTTTGCCTTGCAACGCTTTAATGAGCTAGGCATCGCTCCGCGATATTCGGGGCGTGCGGCTTCTGCGAGTCCAGCGACGGGCTCTTACACGTTGCATCATTCACAACAAGCGTGCTTGTTAGCCAGCGCCATCGATAAAGCTTAATGATTCAAGTCCTTCGTAACGCGCAAGTTTATGCGCCACAACCTTTAGGCCTCAAAGATGTTTTTATCGCGGGGTCTAAAATTATTGGTGTCGTTGATGCGGGCTGTGAGTTTGAATTGCCCGATGGCGTCGAAGTCGTCGAGCATGATGTCCTCGGGCGTCAGCTTATACCCGGGCTAGTAGATTGTCATGCGCATATCACTGGTGGCGGTGGCGAAGATGGTGCTTCAACTAAAGTTGCTGCACCTTTGGCCGAAACATATTTTGCTGCTGGAGTCACTTCAGTTGTCGGGTTGCTTGGTACTGACGATATCACGCGTAGCACCGAAGAATTACTAGCCGGCGTCCGTGCTCTTCGCGAAGAAGGTTTGTCAGCATGGTGCTGGACGGGCGGCTATCACTATCCGCTAACGACTCTAACCGGTAGTCCGCGTGAAGACATCGTGCATATTGATGCAGTGATCGGTGTAGGAGAGTTGGCTATTTCAGACCACCGCTCATCGCAGTTAACCTTAGAGGAAGTGTTGCGCACCGCAAGCGATTGCCATGTCGGCGGTTTAATTGCGCGCAAGGCCGGAGTTTTACATTTACATTTGGGTGATGGTAAGCGCGGCCTTGATTTAATTCGACAAGCACTCGAGCAAAGCGAATTGCCAGCACGTGTCTTTCATCCGACACACGTTAATCGTCAGCGTGCTTTATTCGACGACGCCCTTGAATTAGCGAAGCTAGGTTGCCATATTGATGTTACAGCTTTCCCAATCGAAGATGGCGACGGCGCTCTTTCTGCAGCAGATGCCGTCAGTGAGTATTTGGCTAGTGATTTGCCTGGCGATTTAATTAGCGTTAGCAGTGACGGAGGCGGATGTTTACCGGTGTTCGATGAACAAGGGCGGATGGTGAAATACGATGTCGGCACTAGCGCCTCTTTGCTCGAGTCTTTAAACGAACTTACGAGAAGCGGCGTTGCTCTTGAATGCGCATTACCGGCATTCACTTCAAATCCTGCCGAACATCTAAGGCTAGATGGCAAAGGGCGCATTGCGGTTGGCTACGACGCCGACTTAGTTGTGCTTGAAGGAGACGGCAGCGTGGTCTCGGTATTTACCGCGGCTGAGACACATTACAAAAACAAAAACTAACATGACCCGAGGTTACATTATTCCGATTGGCGGCGCTGAAGAAAAAATTTCTAATCGCTCGATACTTAAAAAGTTTTTGCAGATAAGCGGCGGCAAAGACGCTCGTATTGTGATTATTCCGACAGCATCTCAGCTTCCTGAGACCGGTCCGCGTTACGTTGATATTTTCTCCGAGTTAGGTGCAGGTGAATGTGTTAGTTTGCCATTTGAAGAGCGCAGCGATTGCGAACGTAAAGACTGGCTAGAAATATTAGAAAATGCAACTGGAGTTTTCATGACCGGCGGCAATCAGCTGCGTTTGTCAACTACCATTGGCGGCACCTCGGTTTCTGAAATGTTGCGCGACCGCAACAACAGTCATGGCCTGCATGTTGCGGGAACTTCTGCAGGCGCCTCAATTATGTCCGAGCACATGATCGCTTACGGTGACGAAGGCATCGTCCCGCGTTGCGATATGGTTTCATTATCGCCTGGTTTCGGATTAACTAAAGAATGCATTGTCGATCAACACTTCCAACAACGCAATCGGCTTGGCCGCCTGCTTGCAGCGCTAGCATTTAATCCGCGCCCAATCGGTATTGGACTTGACGAAGATACTGCCGCATTCATCGACCCTCATGATCACTTAGAGGTCGTCGGAAGCGGAGCCATCACTATTATCGACCCATCTAACATGGAGCACTCGTCAATGGATAGCGCGCGCACATCCGAACCCGTAACAGTTATTGGCATTGGTTTGCACATATTGGGCGACGGATGTAGTTTTGATATTCCTACGCGCAAGGCATCGCAACGCGCAACATCTATTTCATAATGAAAATTTTAGACCGCTCTGTTTTTGTTGGGCCATCAGTGCATGCCCATTTTCCGGTTATTCGCCTGACTCTTGATTTAGGCAAGCTCGAAGAATGGCCGAGTGCAAAAATTGGTAAACAGTTTACGGACTCATTGCTGGAAGCTTTGCCTAGCTTAAGCAGCCATGGCTGCTCTTATCGCGAGGCTGGCGGCTTTTTGCGCCGCCTTACTGAAGACGACGGCACTTGGTTGGGTCACGTTTTTGAACACGTAGTAATTGAATTGCAACAAATAGCGGGCACCGATGTTACTTTTGGCAAGACGCGAGGTAACGGCGAGTACGGTCAATACGATGTAGTCTTTCAATACAAGCAACAAGAGGTAGGTCTTGAGGCCGCGCAAGTTGCATTGCGCTTGCTGCACAATTTATTGCCTGCTGAGCTTGCTCCAGAAGGGAGCCAAGACGATGAATTCAATTGGAAAGACGAGCGTGACTCATATATTCGTTTTGCGCAGCGTCGCGCATTGGGCCCGTCAACGCTGGCGCTGATTGCGGCTGCCGAAGAACGCGGCATCCCGTGGTCGCGTTTGAATCGCTATAGCTTGGTGCAATTAGGCCATGGCAAGTACGGTAAAAAAATTCAAGCTACGGTCACGTCCGCGACCACTCACTTAGGTGTTGAGTTAGCTTCAGACAAAGAAGAAACAAATAAGCTGCTCGGTGACTTGGGCTTGCCGGTTGCAAAACAGCGCCTGGCTTACAGCAAGCGCGAAGCCGTCCGCGGTGCTCGTTATATTGGCTTTCCAGTTGTAGTTAAGCCATTGAACGCTAACCATGGTCGCGGCGTATCGATTAACATGAACGACGACGAAAGTGTGGCTGT
>JAPKEZ010000060.1 GCA_028821845.1 Planctomycetota bacterium
ATACAACTACGGTTAATGGCCAGCGCATTACTTCAAATGGTTTTCTTGAATGTTTGGATGCTGTAGAAGAAGCTAGTGATTGGAAGGACAAGCACAGGAAAATGGCATATGGCACTGGCATTGGCGTCGCTGGTTCAATGTATATCTCTGGCACTAACTATCCAGTTTACCCCAACAAAATGCCCCAAGCTGGCGTGCAATTAAAGGTTGATCGTAGTGGTTTAGTAACGGTGTTTACCGGTGGCAACGACATCGGCCAAGGGTCAAATTCAATGGTTGCTTATTGCGTGGCAGAAGAAATGGGTATTAACCCAGATTCGATAAAAGTTGTCGCCGCTGACACCGATTTGTGCCCTGTTGACTTGGGCGCTTATTCCTCACGGGTAACCTTCATGGTTGGCAACGCTGCCATCGACGCCGCACGTAAAATGCGCAACAAGATAGTGGAAGCGGTTGCCGAACATTGGCAGGTAGAGAAAGAGTCCGTGCGCATTATCGATGGCACGGTTTATAACCTTGACAACGAAGAAGAAACTTTAAGCCAGCGTGAATCCTTCCACATCACCGAAGAGAAATTCGACACCCTGGGATCAACGGGTTCCTACAACACCCCAACTCTAGGCGGAGATTACCGCGGTGGAACTATCGGTTCGGCGCCGGCGTATTCGTTTACCAGCCACGTTGCCGAAGTTGATATCGACACCGAAACGGGAGAGATAATAGTCAAAAACATCTGGGTAGCTCACGATTGCGGACGCGCTCTTAACCCTATTTTGGTCAAAGGGCAAATTGAAGGCTCCACCTACATGGGTGCTGCCGAGGTCTCTTTAGAAAATTACGAAATGAATCGTTTCTCGTTGCATGCTGGCCCTTCGCTACTTGATTATCGATTGCCGACTACACTCGACACCGCAGAAATGGAGGCTTTGATTGTCGAAAGCATTGACCCGGAAGGACCATATGGCGCTAAGGAGGCTGGCGAAGGTCCGCTGCACTCTGCTATTCCAGCTGTGGCAAATGCGATCTATGATGCCGTCGGCATTCGCTTGCGCGAATTGCCGTTTACTCCGGCTAAAGTATTAGCAGCTCTTAAAGAGAAAGGTGAGGTAACCGCTGATGCTTAGAATGCCAAAATTTAAGGTTCTTAATCCGACTACTGTCGCCGAAGCCGTGGATGCTATCCAGCAAGGTGAAGGTTCGCGTTTTGTTGCTGGCGGAACCGACATCAATCCTAATCTAAAACACCGTTTGCTCGAGCCAGAATGTTTGGTCGCACTCAACGGTGTCGAAGAAATATTCGGCATTAGTCAAACTGAATTCGGTTTGCGTATCGGAGCAATGGAGTCACTAACTAATGTTGAAACCAACTCATTGATTCAGCAACTAGCTCCTGGCCTAGCGTCGGCAGCGCGACAAGTTAGCGGGCCGCAGTTGCGCAACATGGGTACTATCGGCGGCAACGTCATGCTTGACACGCGTTGTAAGTGGTATAACCAAACTTACTTCTGGCGCAAGTCACTTGGATTTTGCTTGAAGAAAGATGGCGATGTTTGCCACGTGATAAAAGGTGGCTCTAAATGTGTAGCCGCTGCGTCAAACGATACTGCAGCAGCACTTTCCACTCTACAGGCCGAATTAGAATTTGCAAATGCTCTAGGAAGCACACGTATTGCAATCGATAAACTTTGGCAAGCAGACGGTATCTGGAATAAAAAAGTAGGCCCGCACGATTTATTGGTGGCGATTCATTTACCAACTGCGCTGCTTAACCAAAAGGGCAGTTACAAAAAACTACGCGATCGCAACTCGATTGACTTTCCATTGCTCGGAGTTGCTGCGCGACTCAACATAATAGATAACATCGTTGACGACTGCGCATTATGCGTGGTGGCGTTACAGGCGCGCCCATGGCCTCTTGACAAAGCAAGTGCTCTTTTAATTGGCACTACAGTTGGCAGCGACGAGTTCAACGAGGCTATAAAAACGTGTTGCGCAATGGCAGCAAAACAATGTCGACCGATGCCTAACATTCCTGGTGATGACGCGTATCGCCATGCAATGGTTCCTGTTTTCATTCGTCGCGCAATTTTGTCATGTTTAGATTAAGTATAATTTTTCTTTTGCTGTGCTCGGCTATTGCGTGCAGCGATTCTACTCACCAAACCTCAGCACCGCTTGCCGAATTCAGCGTAGAGCTTAATCGCAAAAACTTCAAAGAATGGTTTACTGGGTGTTACCCGTCACATAACGAATTGAAGTGGAGATTGCTTGGCTGGGAACAACACACTGCGCCTGGCTTTAAACTCGCTAAAATTAGTAGGAAACCCTTAATGATATGGCTTGAAGACGGCCACCCGTTGGGCGCCACCTCGGCCCATGGTCGCGACCTCCGTACCACTTTCAGCAACTTAGATTTGGTACCTATCATCGGGAAGTATGTGATTGCAGCCGATGATTTCAACCGTGCGCCTAAAATTATCGATTCTGCCCAAGGGGAACTAGTTGTGTACACTCCAGGCGGGAAAATAATCGGTCGTACATCTGCGACTGATGTACCGACAGTGGTTGAATTTTTAAAGACTGCGCTAGACAACTTCTCAGGCATGACCGCAGAAGAATCTAGTGTGACGATTAACGACGATTGGTTAACCGGCGCCTCCCACACTGAAGATGACTTCCCTGACGAAGGATTGTGCTTAGAAGTGTTTACCCGTGCGGCTAATTCTCTTGATTTAAACACTGTCAAACGCAACCCATGGAACAAAGACTTCGTTTGGTTTAACAGCGATGAAATCATACGCTTCGTTAAGCCAATAAAAATTAGCGGTGAAAAGAGTTTACCTAGCGACTTGCTTAGCAGAATAATCGATCACGGCCTGCTGCCCCCTTATGCTGGAGCGCCTAGTTCATGGAACTACGAAAACGCGCTTGAGTCAGAGTTGATTTTTAAGTGTACCTCGATTATCAAAAACCGCTCTACTTATTTGATTAGCGGCTCGGTTCACTGCGAACAAGACGGCAAAGTGCTAAATGTGCAAATGCGGGGCACTGCCATGTATGACGATTCGCGAGACCAATTTGGGCTACTTGAAATTGTTGCCCTTGCAGAATATATTGATGGTGATAATCCCGCGCAATTGTTCACAACCGCACTACGTAAAGTGACTTCGGTTGATGGCTGGCATCGGGTGCCACCTAAAGCATTATCTGATTATGCCGACGCTTATTACTCTTCAAGCGGCTCGGGCAATCCGAACAAGTAGCCCTGCGCGTAGTCTACTCCGAGTTCTTGCAAGACTTCAAAGTCTTCCTCTTCTTCGACTCCCTCGGCGACGATAATTGCATTCCATGGAGCAACCATCTGCATTAAATTAAAGAGCATTGTCCGTTGCTCTTGACGCTGTGATATTTTCGACACAAGAGCGCGGTCAATCTTGACAACTTCTGGTCGCACCAACAACATCGTTTCCAGACTAGAGAAGCCGTTGCCGACGTCGTCCAAAGCAATTTTGAGACCTGCGGCGCGAAGTTTTTGTAGCATCTCCGCAAAGAGTTCTGGCTTTTGCACCAATTCTTTTTCACTCAATTCTAGGCAAACGTTAGACAAGCGTTCTCCTTGTGGCAGCATACGCAGAATCTCTTCGGCCATGTGATATTCAAGAGAGGAAGGCAGAATATTGATATGACAAGCTTGCGCGGGACGCAAAGTTCGAGTCGCCCGCGTGCATGCCTTAAATGCATTCATGTCTACTAAATTAACGATGCCCACGTCTTTGGCGAATTGCAGGAAATCTTCAGGACTGTGCATCCCTGGGCAACTGCTTCGTGTGAGTAATTCATAACCAGCTACGCTGCGATCTTTCAGATCAATAATTGGTTGGCGCAACGCGAAAAACGAACTTGGTTCACGTAACAACTTAACCATGTCTTCGGCATTAAGGCGCTGGTCGCTAACGGTAGTGAATAAATTGTCTTCGTGAATAATACGGCCTTTACCTAGACGCTTAGCCGAGTGCAAAGCGCGCTCGGTGCGCTCAACGAAGTCAGCGACGCCCTCGTCTTCTTTGTTGGCGCTAACCAGTCCCATACTTAAGCCGATGCGTATATGTGGGAAACGCTCGGCAACGACTGCCGTAGAGAGCATCGCAAATAATTTCTCCGCAACAAATGTCGCTGCCACGCGATCGGTATCTGGCAGCAATACCATAAATTCGTCGCCGCCTAAACGCGCAACGTGGTCTGTGTCACGAACGGCGTCGCCGATTATGGATGAAACATTGCGCAAAACTTCGTCGCCGGTACTATGACCATAAACATCGTTAATACGTTTAAAGTCATCGAGGTCGATGAACAGTGCCTGTATATCGGTTTTATTTATTTTACGGCGCTCTACTTCGTGCTTGATTGAGCTGCGCAAGCCTCTGCGGTTTAGGATGCCAGTAAGAGGGTCGAGGCGACTTAGCCCTTCGAGTTGTGTTCGCAGTCGCACCGTGGCTGTTGCATCGCGGCATATTCCGATGATACGACTTGCCGAACCAGATGAGTCGCGCGCCAATTCGGCCTGCATGTTAAGGTGCTGAACTTCCCCCTTGGGCAACATTACCCGATATTCAATATCTAATGGCGCATCGCTCGTCAGCAACTGCGAAGTAGCATCTACAATCTTCGCCACATCATCGGGATGCACTCGCTCAAGCATGTCATCGCGACTATTGATAGCATCGGTGCGGCCGGCACCATGCATGGCTTGAAAAGATTCGTCGCCATTAAATTCTTCGCCATCGATATTACAGCTCCAGCTGCCCAGTTTAGAAAATGATGTGAATAACGAATCTCTGTCGGAAGAAATCTCATTCTTTACATGTCTGCTATCAGCAAAAAGGCGGTGCGAAAACCCGGCTAAGGTGGTACTCAAAAACGTTTGCACGGCAAGGCGTATTTTTTCAGGCAGAGGGTTGCCGTGCTCTATGCGCAAATCTTTGAGAACTTCTTTTTGAATATCTTGAATTTTCTCAGGGGTCCATCCGTCATCCGCAAGTTGCTCTCCAAACGAAACACCATCAACGTCACGCTCGCCGACTGCGGCGGCGCGCATTTGGCTGATAAAATCTAAAGATGTTAGTAAGTTACTCATTGGAGGCAGTCCATTATCGGTTAATCCCGCCTATTTATTGAGTTTTTTGCGATTTTTCAAAGCGAAATGCACAATATTCAATCACCCTGTTTTCTGCCCACCAACGGTCGGCATCGGCCCAGGTCAAGCTACTAGCTGCCTGTGCGCCAAAAAAACCGCAATGCCCACCACGTTTAGCCAACAACAACCGCAGATGGGGATTATTCTCAACAGCCTCGCGCGTAGGCTCGCAGTAAGGCACTAGCGGGTCGTCTTCAGAATGAATAATCAACGTTGGTATTTCTATTTTAGAAATAACATGAAAGGCCGAAGCGCGGTCGTAATAATCACTCGCGCTGTCAAAACCGAATGATGGCGCCGTCCATTGCTTATCAAAGGAATAAAAATCTTCGTAGCCATAACCGGCGTCTTGCGGATACAACTCTGGGTATTCGGCGGCTTTGTTTTTCATCGACTTGGCAAAGCCGAGTAAAAACTTCTTCATATACATGCGATTCATAAATCCCTTATGCATAGTTCGCGAAGTGCTCACTAAATTAAACGGTGTCGAAACGCAAACCATTGCTTTTAAGTTGGGAGGTAACTGCTTGCCCCACTTGGCAACCGTATGCGTGATAATAGAACCGCCGAGTGAATAACCTGCCAATGCAATTGGAGCCAGAGGAAACTCTTTAGCAATATAATCGAATGTCGCTTCGACATCGTCAGTGAGCGCCGCGTGATACAAAGTTGGCGTACGTTTTTCACTGCCTCCACAATTTCTAATGTTAATACGTATTACGCTCCATCCTTGCAAAAAAGCTTTTTGTGCGATGCCTAGCATATAAGGCGATTGCGATGAGCCCGACAAACCGTGCACCATCACCAATAGTGGCTTTGCACGATCTGGCTGAACATTAAGCTCTAGTAAAATAGAAGTATCGCTATCAATCTCGAGCCACTTCTTTTCGGAGATGCTGTCGAACGGCCCAGAGGGACGCGGCAACATCGACCCCGCTATTGTCATAGCGTGTTGATCACGCAATAATGGATGAGGAAAGAAGGCGGGAAAGCGGGGTTTTTCTAGCATTTACCAACCGCCATCAAGGGCCGTTGCAAGATATTCTGATTCAGAAAACGAATCTACCGTAATCGCATCGGTGCGCAGCTCTTCTGCTCGCGTAACGATAGCGACATCATTTTCGTTAATGATACCTTTTCCCAATGCTTCATCAAGCAAAGATATTGGGGCGCGTCGCGGCAACTCACCCTTGCGGATGGCATCTTTAATGCGCGCTGCAACTTTGTCGGCTGCCAACGATGCCCGATATGCCATTTCTAATTTTGCGAAAGCATCATTTTCATTGGTCGGCATGTAAAGACCCTCGGTCAGGCGATCGCGCTGATCGCCTTGCTGTTGCATGATGCGAGCAACGCGCTGAGTCATCTTATCGCTTGGTCCTTTACTTAATCCATTAATTCGCGCGAAGAAGCCGATTGGCCCGCGCAGAAAAGCGCCTACTATTGGCATGTCAAAGTTTGCGTATAAACCATCAAAGCCCTTTTGGATATTGTGCAATGCATTTTCCATTGACCAACGATAAAGGGGGTAATCCTCTTTATTACGGCCTTCGGCTTCGAAGCGCCGCAGTAAAGCGCTGGCAATGTACATCCCCGATAAGGCGTCGCTGAAGCGACCGGTTAACATCTCTTTGCGCTTGAGGTCGCCACCATATGAGACCATCGCCACATCAGCCAGAATGGCAAATCGCGATGATGCCCAAGATAGTTTTTGGTAATCACGACGAAGCCGACCTTCAAATGGTACTGAAGCTGCGTGACCACGGGTTATGTTCATCACCAACGAACGGCTCAAATTGGTGATTATGTGCCTAATATGCCCAAAGAATGCAAAGTCAAAGTGTTTGACGTCTCCATTTTCTAACGCTGTGATCTCGTTTTCGGCAAATGGATGACAGCGAATGGCACCTTGCCCAAAGACCATCAATGTACGGGTTAATATGTTTGCTCCTTCAACCGTGATGGAGATGGGTGCCGCAAAGTAAGCATGGGCAAGTAAGTTACGCGGTCCACGTGAAATACCGGCACCGCCACAAATATCCATGGCGTCGTTGATTACATCGCGCATTATCTCAGTGAAATTGTATTTCGCGATTGCAGATGCTACCGCTGGCTTTGCCCCACCGTCTAGACCCCCACAAGTGAAACGGCGGGTGGCTTCGAGAGTGTATGCCGCACCACCAATGCGCGCCATTGGCTCTTCGATACCTTCGAACTTACCGATAGACATGCCAAATTGTTTGCGCACCATTGAATAAGCCCCAACAAATCGTGCCGCCATTTGTGTGCCTGCTGTGGCCGAGGCCGGCAACATAATGCCGCGTCCGGCGGCTAGCTGCTCCATTAACATGCGCCATCCTTGGCCGACCCTAGATGGTCCGCCGACTAAGATGTCAACACCTACCACCACATTGTCGCCCTCAAACGGGCAATTAAAGAATGGTACGTTTAATGGATCGTGTTGACGCCCGGTTGTAATGCCTGGTGTCTCGGCTGGGATTAAACCACAGCAAATGCCAAGTTCGGTGCCGCGTTGTAATAGATTTTCTGGGTCGAACAACTTGAAGGCAAGGCCTATCAATGTCGCACGTGACGCTAAAGTAATATAGCGTTTTTCCCAGTCAAGACGAATTTTCAATTCTCCGCCCTCGTCTTTAAAAACTTCGCCGCGCGCGCGGAGGCTTCCTGCATCAGAGCCAGCATGTGGCTCGGTTAACGCAAAGCATGGTATTTCTTTACCGGCCGCCAAGCGTGGAAGCAATTTTTCCTTTTGCTCTGGGGTGCCATAATGCATCAACAATTCTGCTGGGCCTAGAGAGTTTGGCAACATTGCAGTAATACCAAGCGGGATACTGCGCGAACTTAATTTTTTAATTACTGCAGATATCGCTGTCGCGGAGAATTCCAATCCGCCATATTCTTTCGAAATTATCATGCCGAAAAAACCTTCGTTGCGCAAATAAGACCAGACTTCTGGCGGCAAATCGCGTTTTTGGTAAACAAGCCAATCGTCGGTCATCGCGCAAACTTCTTCTGCAGGTCCTTCTAAGAAAGATATTTCATTATCGGTCAATTCTGGGTATTTTTCCTCTTCAATCAAACGCTTAAAGTCTGGGTTACCGGAAAACAATTCTCCTTCGTACCACACCGTGCCGGCGTCGAGGGCTTCGCGTTCTGTTTTGGAAATAACCGGTAGCAGTCCCATTGCCTTTATCATTTTCATGAGCGGCGCAGTGACTATTCGTTGACGCAACATCGGCAGCAAAAAAACTAAAGCCGGAATCCCTAGTACAAAGTAGAGCCAAGTTGGCGCACACCAGTATGCGAGGCCAAGCGCCGTCCAAATAATCCAGTAAAGGAATTTGGCTGAAAAAAATCCGAGGCAAATTAGCCCGGTGATGTAAAGAATGATACTCATGATGATTGTTGAATTGGATTGAGCATTGACATGGCGCAATCAACTGTACGCGTTACAAAAACATCTTTCGGGATGCGTGTGTCAATGCGCTGTGCTAGGTATAGAGAAGTGGCTCCGTGCAATAACGACCACACCATGGTCGCGTCTACTAAGGGATCAAGTAGTGGCTGTTGTTCGCCGCGAGCTTTATGCAGCACATCAGCGAATTGCTGTAGATTTCGTCGCGCACGGCGGTATTTCTCAGCTGGGAACGGCGCCATTTCGTCAGTCGGCAGCTGAAACATGATTACGTAATATTCAGGGTTAGTGAACCCGTATTCTAGAAATGAGCTGCACATTAATTTAAATTGCGCGGCAGAATCTGACTCGGACGCCAAGCACTCTTCGATTTTTTGGTGCAAACTGTCCATCCCTTCTTCGATTAGAGCGTGAATTAAGGCGTCTTTGTTCTCGAAGTAGAGGTAGATGGACGTTGGCGTGCAACCGACTAAATTGGCTACTTTACGCATAGATACACGGCTGTAGCCGCTTTCCACCAGCAAATGCCTCGTTTGCTCGAGGATCTGTTCACGGAGATTATCGTATTTTGCCACAGGTTTTAGTTTACAGTGTTAAGTTTACGGTGTAAAGTATAAAAACGCATGACTTCCTACTCACAACATGATGGCGGCCCAAAATTGGTCCTCGCGGCGGGTATTCGCACTCCGATGGCCAAGGCTGGCGGTGTTTTCGCCAAAGAAAACGTAGCGCACCTTGCTGCAATTACCACTCGTGAACTACTAGCGCAGACTGGCCTTCCTCCTGAAACTATTAATGAAGTGGTCACTGGCTGTGTTGGCCAACCTTTTGATCAAGCAAATGTTTCGCGTGTCATTGCCCTGCGCTCTGGCATCCCGCGAGAAGTGCCAGCACGAACTGTAGCGCGCAATTGCGCTAGTGGAATGGAAGCCGTCACCACTGCTGCGGCAAACATATTGGCCGGCATGGGCGATACGTATATATGTAATGGTGTCGAAGTAATGAGTAGTTATCCCCTACTGTTTGGCGAAAAGATGACAAATCTCTTCACCAATCTAATGAAGGCGCGAAGTGGCGGACAAAAGCTTGCGGCGATAGCATCCTTTCGCCCCTCGTTCTTGAAGCCAAAGATCGCCTTGCTTGGCGGACTAACTGACCCGACGAATGGTTTGATAATGGGCAAAACTGCCGAGAACATTGCGCGCGACTATCAACTCACTCGCGAAGAATGTGACGCGTACGCATTAGAGTCTCATCGCCGTGCTCAAGTAGCCCGTGACAACTCACGTTTTGCAAAAGAAATC
>JAPKEZ010000186.1 GCA_028821845.1 Planctomycetota bacterium
GCGCGCCACGCGCCGAACGTGAAACCGACTTTATCGAGATGCGTCGCGCCTTGTCACAAGGTATACGTTACGGTGACAACTTGGCTGAGCGTTGCGCACCACATGCTGTCGATCGCGATGACGAAAAGTGATTCATAACACCACCAATTGCACAGCTATATACAGCCGTCTCTTTAGTCTCTGAAATCGACATCGCCCTGAGCGTAAAACCAATTCGCGCCATCAGTTATTGTGTCCATCTCGTCGTATGCCGCTGCGTCATGCGCGCTTGGGTCTTCGCCGAGCATCATTGAAGTGATGATATTGTCGTCTTCGACGCGTTCGGTAATAGAGGTGCCCTCGATGGCAGCTATTGCTAGTTGTGTGGTAGTGCCCGTTTCAACGGACATGCGCATAAAACCTGCTTGGCGGCTACGGGCTGACTGCGATGCCGCAAGGAATAGGTCACTAGCAATCTGCTGGCTCTCGCCGTGCCATAAATCTAACACCGTGCCGACCTTTACGGTTTCGTCGATGTATTCACGCCAAACAATATAGCCGACAAGCTTATCGTTTTTGTAAGCCCCCAACATTTGATGAACGAAAATAGGGTGGTCGAAGTAGCGCCAATTTAAGGTAGCCGCATCGCGCCATACTGAAACACGGTACAAATCTTTTTGCTGTTGCAGCAAAGTATCGAATGCGTCGCCACATTTATCAATGACACGTATTTCGTAGTTACCACGGTGTGATGACAACTTGGTAAAGATATCGGTGACACGAGCTAGTAAGCCGCCCAAAGCACCCAATCGCTGAACAAGGGCAGGGCGCATGCTTAACCTTAGTTCCCAGCATTTAAGGGATAGGATCATGTGATATCCGAACCAACGTATGCCCATTTTAATGACCGTTGGCTTTGACTGCCCGCCGAAGCCCCAGTTAACACCTTGCTGCGCATTAACGGCGATTTGCATGCCATAAGTAATGTCACGAAACAAGCGCCCGCCACCACGCACATCCGGATGCACTGCGATATCCCAGAGCATAATTCCTTTAGATTCTTTGCCGTTAACCCACGCCTTTTTATTCATGCCGGTGCAAGCGGCAATCACTTTGTCTGTCTGTATATCGATTGCAATGACTGCAAACGGCTCGCCACTAGGGTTGCCCCAGTATTTCCATTGCACATGTTCATCACTTCGCTTCTCGCCAAAAGTTTCTTCAAACAACTGATAGATTTGCGGATAGTCACTAGCTTCGGCAACCTTAAACCTAAACTTATCGTTGTCGGCCGGCCACTTCGCTTGCTTTTCAAACTTGGCAATCGCTGCCTGTAGTTTGTCATTTAACATGTTTACTATTCTAGCCCGGTTATCTCACCGTTTTCTTCTAATTCCATGTGAGATGCCATTGGGTCACGCGGCAAGCCAGGCATCCTGAAAATTGCCCCGGTCAAAACCACGATAAAACCGGCACCGGAGTTCACTTGCACGTCGCGCACCTTCAAGGTGAAACCAGTAGGTCGGCCGATTTTGCTGCCGTCATCGGATAGTGACCCAGGAACTTTGGCGATGCATATTGGCAACTCGTCGTAGCCTAAGTCGACGAATTTTTTCAATTCACGTTTAGCCTTTGCTGTTAGGCTGATGTCGTCAGCCCCATAAATCTTCTGTGCCACCTTGCGGATTTTATCCTCTGGTGCATCGGTCAATGCGTAACATGGGGTAAACGATTCCGAGCCACGCTCAACTGCTGCCATCACCGCTTTCGCTAGATCGATAGCGCCTTTGCCGCCATCGGCGTGGTGTGAACTTACGGCAAACTCGACGCCAAGTTCTGCACACTTCTCACGCACCGCAGCAATTTCGGCATCGCTATCCGTCGCAAATTTATTAACGGCGACAATCGGTGGCTTGCCTAAGGTTTGAACATTCTCAATGTGCTTTTCTAAGTTGGCTAAACCTCCAGTCACAGCTTCTACATTTTCTCCAGTCAAGTCAGATTTAGCAACACCGCCGTG
>JAPKEZ010000061.1 GCA_028821845.1 Planctomycetota bacterium
TATCTGTTGACTCCTGACTGCGGTATGTGCGGTAGTAGTTAACAAGCTCATTCACTTCATCGCTGTGAATATGCTGTTGGTTAACGCTGAGCAGAACTCGTGGTGTTATGAATGTTGGCGCTGTGGTTTGCTGGCAAAGGCTTAGCAGTAGCGGTATTAAAATCATTGTTTGTCCTCAAAGTATTCTTCTAGGCTGCCACCGAAATTCTCTAACGACTCATCGTGGTCAGTGGGCTGTTCCGGTTTAGAGGTATTTCCACGAACGAAGAAGCGGAAGGTTTTCTTCAGCATTTCATCGAAGCCTAAGCTGGGTGGCATGCCCGTAGCGAAAACCTGTGACAATAATTCTTTTTTGTGACTGAAGAAACAGTAAATGCTTACGGCGAGAGCATAGAGTAAAAAACCATACTTGAACCCAAATAATATAAGCACCAGACAAAGATAATTTGAGATCTTTCCGACGCAGTTAGTTGCATCGACGGGGTTGGTCGCTGCAGAAAAAATTCCGCGCAAAATGCGCCCGCCATCTAGCGGGAATATGGGAATCAAATTACCTAGACCAATGCCTAGATTAATAATCATGACGAGATTAGCAATATCGTGGTCGATAAAGGCGCAGAGGCCAGCGATAGTTAGATTGGCCAGCGGCCCGGCAGCTGCAACTTTAGCCTCATTTATAGGGTGTCGCGAAAGCCCTTCGATGCTAGCCATGCCTCCCAAAGGAGTTATGACGATGTCTTTTACTCTGAGTCCTAGGGCCTGAGCCGCAGAGGAGTGGCTTATTTCATGAACTAATAATGAACCCAATAAAACCATAATCGCAGCGCTTAGGTCTGGATTGGAAATCATTAGTGCAGCTAGCAGGATAATTACTAGCGGCGAGATTTTTATGTCGACAGAATTGATACGACAGCAACGTATTGGTGTTAACATTGCTGTCATGATACGTGTTCTGTGTTGGTTGATGTTAGTCTGTTCCGGGACTCAAGTTTCGGCGCAAATTTATGCCGTAGATTTTAGTGATGCAAAATTCGCCAAAAAATACAAAAAACATATTTTTGATTACAACGGCAAGAGCGTAATCTTGGCCGAGATACGCAGTGGATTTGAGTACAAAGAAAATGGAAGTTTGTCATGGAATAAAGAATCGCGGCTAGAATTTTTCATTCAAGACCAATCCGACCCGACGAAGCTCGGCTATTCCGTAAACGACGACGGCACTCGACAAACCAAAAGCAAGAAATTAGTCCTTGGCATGGGCGGTGATAGAGTCGCGCGCATGATCACTTTTATGGCTAACGAAAGTTTTTATACATTGTCTAAAGAGTATCAGCGTCGTATCGACCAATTAGACGACCTCGAAACTCAACAAAAAGAAACAGAAAAATCGGGAGCCGCATGGATGGCATTCAATGCGTCGCGCCTACGCGAAACAGGAAATCTGCAGCAGTGGTTATTCCAGACCGGTTATAACAAAGGAGCTAATAAATTGTTGCGTGATTTATCGAAGCTACGTAAGTCATCCGAAGCCGCTATGACAGCACGCATTGATTCGGCCATTGCCTCGATTGGAACAATCGAGACAGACCAGAAGCTGGTGTCTGCGGCCATTGACATAGCGGGTAAAAATATTAAGTTTCTGACTCAGCAGTCACGGCACATAACGATTAAATACCACGATGGTATCCAGGGTAATCGCATATCAGCGTTGCTCGAACTGGGCGAGCGAGCCATCGAGTCGTTTCGCACCAAAAACGTCGACCCTTACATCGATGAAAAGTTCTTAGACAAGATACCTGACGGCGTGTTCCTTGAGTTCTTTTTTAGTACCGATAGCCAAGTTCATCAAGAAAAGTTCTGGGAAGAGTATTACGGCTATGGCTGGGGAGACCCGACGCGAAAAGCCGAGCGCTTACAAAGTTCAGGCACTGGCGCGCAGCAGGGGAAAGTAAAAATCTCATATTGGCGTATTAACGATCAGTCAGACCTCGAAGGAATCATCGTGCACCAGCTTGGTCACCAGTTGGCACGGCACCACTATGGTATTTTCGGTGGCACTCAAGACTGGCTCGAAGAGGGCTGTGGTTACGATTTGTCGTTTAGCTTGTTAAACCGCAATAATGTGACTTGCAAGGCTTTCGAGCCACCTACAAGATCAGAAGGAACAGTCGCTTCAGGCCCTGGTTCTAAGGGCAAAGACGAAGAAAACAAAACCGCGGTAGTCATGAGAGGCATGCGCGAGATAATGGCCGGAGTTGCTGCACACGCTATCGTGCCGTTTGACCAATTGGCCGCAAAGAGATTGCATGCATTCCAAAACGAAGATATGGCGAAATCGTGGGCCTTCTACGAGTACATCACGTCGAAGCGCGGCAAAGTAGGCCAAGAATGGCTGCGCTTGCTTTGTAAGGCCGCCAACGGCGGGAGGTTCCAGAATAAAATGCGAGAACACACCGAAGAGCAATTCGATTTCAAGGGTCAAGATGCCATCCGGATGCTTGAAGAGCAATGGGCTGCTTACTTACGCGACGTTTACGACGTTAATTAAACTGGCTCTTCTTTGCCGGCTCGCAATCGTGCCTTCTCATTCATCAAGCGCTTGCGCAGACGAAGTGTTTGCGGTGTGACTTCCAGTAGCTCGTCGCGGTCGAGGTATTCTAAGAATTGCTCGAGACTCATTTTGTTGGCCGCCTTAACCTTTTCGGTATTGTCTTTGCTCGATGCGCGAACGTTTGTCATCTTCTTTGCGCGAACAACATTTAGCGTAATGTCTTTGTCTTTATTATTTTCACCAACAACCATGCCAGCATAAACCTGCTCGCCCGGTGCAACAAAGAATTGCCCACGGTCTTCGAGGTTAACTAGTGAGTATGCAGTGACCTGGCCCGTGTCTGAGGCAACCAAGCTACCGCGATGGCGTAACTCGATGTCAGCAGCGCGCGGTGCATAGCCTTCAAGTGAAGAACTAACGGCACCTTCTCCGCGACTAAGTGTCAACACATTAGTACGAGCTCCAATCAACGCACGCGTTGGAAGGCGCATCTTTATGCAAGTACGCGAGCCATGCTGGTGGATGTCATTTATTTCTGCCTCACGTTTGCTGAAAAATTCGATTATCTTACCAACGTATTCGTTTGGTAAATCAACTTGAGCATCTTCAAAAGGCTCGTGGATAACCCCGTCTACTTCTTTAAGCAGAACCTTTGGTGAGCCAACAGCGAACTCGTAACCTTCGCGTCGCATGTTCTCGATAAGAATGCCAAGGTGTAAAACGCCACGACCGGCAACAAGGTATCCGCCGGCTGGCGAAATGTTAACGTGTAAGGCCGGGTCCATTGTGGCGGCACGCTCTAGGCGTTCTTGCACTTGGCGAGAAGTAACGAATTTACCTTCTTTGCCAGCAAAGGGTGAGTCGTTAACCATGAATTCCATTTCGATGGTCGGTGCTTCGATTTCAATCGACTCAATCTTTTCTGGATTTTCTCGACACGCGATAGTGTCGCCCAATCCTAGGCCTTTCAAACCGGCTACACAAGCGATGTCTCCTGCTTCTACTTGATTACAAGCTTTGCGCTCCATGCCTTCGATGTGATAAAGCTCTTTGATTACACCACGAGAGGACTTGCCGTCGTTCGAGATCAGTGTCACTTCACTACCGCGAGTCATCGTGCCACGAGTCACTCGACCAATGCCAATGGAGCCCACGAAGTCGTTCCAATCAAGGGTTGCGATTTGCATTTGCAACGGACCGTGGCTATCGAATTTAGGTGCCTCGAAATTGTTGAGGATGGCATCTAGCATAGGCCCCATGCCGGTGCCATGAACCTTCTCGTCTAATGAAGCCCAGCCATCGCGTGCACTGCAGTAAATAACCGGGAAATCTAAAGCCATTTCTTCCGCACCCAAATCAACAAACAAATCAAAGACTTCGCCAAGTACGGCATCGGCGCGCGCATCGTGGCGGTCCATTTTGTTGACTACAACCATTGGGTTCAAGCCATGCGCAAACGCTTTCTCTAAAACGAAACGAGTTTGAGGCATCACGCCTTCAAAAGCATCGACTACGAGCAACACACCGTCCGCCATTGAAAGTACACGCTCAACCTGTCCACCAAAGTCGGCGTGGCCAGGAGTGTCAATTAAATTGACGCGTACGTCCTTCCAAGTTAATGAAGCATTCTTTGACAAAATGGTAATACCACGCTCGCGTTCGATATCGTCGCTATCCATTATGCGGTCAGAGCCTACCTGTTGACGATCTAAGGTGCCAGCAGCAGAGAAAAGTTTATCAACCAGGGTAGTCTTACCATGGTCAACGTGTGCAATTATCGCAATGTTGCGGATGTTCATCGCTTAAAGTTGGGTGTTTGTACCGTTGATGTTCTAGAAAGACCCAAATAACATTTGGGTAAATGTGCTCACCGGCTGAGCTTCGCGGGCGTCTTCCAATTGACCATTCAAGGATTGCAGCGATTCCATTAGCTCTAAATAAGCATCGTCCTCGGCCAAAAGGCGGCCTATTGTACCCTCGCCATCCTCTAAACGGCGGGCAACTTCGCGCATGTCGCTCATAAGGTTATTAAACTGCATTGCAATAGCTTCGTCGCCAATGAATTTGCCTAATAGCCCAGAACGCCCTGCTCGAGCGTCTTCAAGAATTCCCTGGAAGTTGGTAGTTATTTTAGATAGAGAATTAACCAATTCTATGCCCTCAGAGCGCATAACTGGATCGTTCAACATAGCGCCAATCAGGCCATTCTCGTCGCGTACGCTAGCTGTGATAACGCGCATATCATTGAAGGTGGCCTTGAGGTCTTCAAGCAAAACACTGAACGTGTTACGCTGCTCTTCGTTGCTGATTAGTGATCCAATGACACCCTTGCCCTCATTGACATTGTCAAGAATTATACTCGCACTGTGCATAGCAGCGGCTAGGTCGTTGGCGAGGCCGTCGTCGTTGAGTAATGCCCCAAGAGCACCTTCGCCACCGGCTAGGCTGTCAGTCACAGATCGCAAATTGCTCATAATAGCGACAAAATTTTCACGGTTTTCAGTTACAACTTCGCCAATGCTTGCAAGTGGTGAAGGCGCAACGATACCCACCAATTGCGCATCAGGGCTAAGCAGCGGGGCGTTCAACGGGCCAGGCTCAATTTCAATAACTCGGCCTCCGAGCATCGTGAACTCGGCTATGCGCATCATGTATCCCTCGTGAAGTGCTGGCGCAGTGTCAAATTCTAAGTCGACGCTGATGCGCAGTTCTTCGGCAGTGTCGCCATTGTAATGAACTCCGCGAACGGTACCAGAACGGTGCCCAGCAATTAGTACTGCATCGCCATGCTTAATTCCGGAAGCGTCAGGGAAGTAGGCCACCATGTTAGTCTTTTCGGAAAACGAAAATCCAGTAAGAAGGATGGTGTAGTACAGTAAGCAAGCGATAGTGCCGAAGAACACTACACCTAGCACAAAGTCGCGACGTGAGTTTGAATTCATAATTAGTCAATTGGCGCGCACAAGAATTCTCGCACACGCTGGTGGTCAGAGTTAAGGACTTCTGGCGGTGGTCCGGACAGAAGTAGCTTGCCATGTTCAAAAACGGCAAGAGTATCGCCAATAGTTAAGGCGCAGTTCACGCTGTGTGTAACAGTAACAGAAGTAACACCAAGTTCTTCTTTCAGGCGGCGAATCATACGGCTAATCTCACCTGACATTTCTGGGTCGAGCCCGGCTTCTGGCTCGTCATACAAAAGCAATTTCGGACGAGTGCACAATGCCCGTGCCAGGCCAACTCGTTTTTGCATGCCGCCAGAAATTTCAGAGGGAAACTTCTGACGAGCATCCTGCATGTACACCAATTCGAGCACTTCCATCACGCGCTCGTTGATTTCGCTTTTACTTAAGTCGGTAGTCTCGCGAAGCGGTAGAGCTATATTGTCATATACGCTCAACCAATTAATCAGTGCTGAATGCTGAAATAAATACCCCATGTCTCGCCGCAGATCCTGCAGCTTAGCGCTATTTATAGTTGACATGTTGTTGCCTATAACATCGACAAGACCGTCATCGGCTTGTAGCAAACCAATGATATGTTTAAGAATAACTGATTTGCCGGCACCAGATGGTCCCATGATTACAAGTGATTCACCTTCGGCGACATCGAAGCTTAAGCCGTCGAGCACTTGCTGACCACCGAAAGCTTTGTAGACGTTTTCTAATTTAATCATGTGTAAATTAGTTTGCCTAAGAAGAAGTTGAGGACGATAATTAATATAATCGAGTTGCGCACTGCGGCGCGTGTCGAGTTGCCAACACCACTGGCGCCACGGGTTGCTTGCAAGCCGCAGGAACAACCTACAACAGCAACAGAGAAGCCGAAGATAGTCGCTTTGAGTATGCCCGCGTATATGCTTTTGGGTAGGCCTAGGAAACCAGGTTCGGCGAGAGCATTAAGCGCATTCGTTAAATAACCGTCGTAATCGAGGTTCAGCTGAGTCTCGGCAATGATGCCACCACCGACGATACCGACAATGTTTGCTAGTAAAGTAAGCATTGGCGCAACCAAAGTAAGAGCAACAACCCGCGGTAAAACCAAATAGCTAATAACGTCAACCGACATGACTTCTAGCGCAGTGATTTCTTCTTGAACTTTCATCGTGCCAAGTTCAGCAGCCATAGCACTGGCAACACTCGCCGCCAAAACCACAGCCGTCATCACTGGCGCCATTTCGCGCACCATTGATATTGTAACGGCAAAACCGACAGCCTCTTGCTGGCCATAGCGCGACAACTCATAGCCGAGTTGCAGGGCCAAGATCATTCCAATAAAAAAGATGACAAACAAAACCACGTGCAAAGAGCGGACCCCGGACAAATGCATCTGATCGAGTGTTGAGCGCCAGCGTCGTGGAACATGTGTCAAGCGCTTAAGCACACCGACAGCCACTGACATTCCGAAACCGGAAGCCATGAACATCGGAGTTAAGTATTTTGCTCCTGCGCGTTCTACGAAATTCATTGTTGAGAAAGGTCGGGCCATCCTGGCCCAGGGAATGCTGGGGTTTCAAAGCCACCGTCGTCGCCACTGCGCCAGCGAATTAGACCGAAGATCCAGGAAGAATGCGTGATGCCGTTTGGTTCAGTCCATTGACCGCCGAGCACCGGGATGCTCCAGCGAGAGTGGCCAGCAGATTCTACACTATGATACAGATTTAAGAACGCGCGCTTTTCATGAATAGGCTTGTCGTCGACCAGCGCCTTGCGGTCCAGCCACAATTGGTAGAAAGCGCCAACGCTTTTGGCCATAGTCTCTGAATCGAATAAACCTGGCATGCCGAGGTCGAGCACGCGTAACTTGTGCTCGAGGTCACCGCGCTTGGTGTAGCCAGCGAAGGGCCAAAGTCGAATATCGGTAGTGACCGTACCATCAGGGTGCGTGGTATTAGCCCATAAAAAAATAGGTACTAGCTGTTTGCTTTCACGCTTGGTGCGCCCGTAATCATCTTTGCGACTCCAGAAAAAGGGCCACATGAATATCGAATATTCAGTTTGCTCGTTTTTGAAGTGTGTCCAGAACGGTAGAACGCGCTGCAGTTCGTGTTCGTCGCGCTTGCCGCCATTTTCAAACTTTAGCAACGGCCATAACTGCCAAGAGGAATAGCCAGTTGACGGCCTATTAGCCCAACCGAAAATTGGTGGAATAATTGTATAGGCGTTGTAGTCGTCTTGCTGAGTGTGGCCAATGAAAGGGAAAAACATCCATGCTTTGCGCGGATATTTTTTGTCGAGATTGTCAGTCGACTGGGTGTACAGTGGCCACATTGCATAAAAACGGTTGTAACGATCTTTTACATTTGCTTCGCCGTAAAAGGGCCATGCATGCCATCCTGTTTCGCTGCCCTCGGTGTAGCCAAAGAATGGCCATAGGTAATGATAGGCGAGACGGTCTTTTTGTTTGCTTTCGAGATAGAAAGGAAACATGATAAACTTAAATTCATCGTAGGTGAGAAAATCTTTGCCGGTGCCGTAAAACGGAAACACCCAGAAATAATTTTCTTCGTCGTCAGAAGACGAACCGCCGCCGAGCAACCACAGCAGGGCAGACCAATCAGTGTCGCGCACACCATCAGGACGGATTTCGCTGTTGTACGAGTAGAGCGGTAATAAGCGAGAATATGTGTGCTCTGTTTCTGGTTCATAATCGTAGTAACCAAGGCCGCCAGCAAAGGCAGCTTCTACTGCGCCATTGTCGTGGTTTTGCTTATAAAAGGCCGGCTGCAAAGACCAACGCTCAGCGTCGCCTTCGCGGTGATACTGCATTATTCCGCCGAGAGATTCGGCATGTTGATAGTTGGGGCCAGTGTGTCGCGAGAATATAGGGGCAACATGCAGCTCGGCACCTGGTGAGGCGCAGCTAGCACAACCCAAAAGTAGAGTTATGCATAAGTTGCGTAGAGAAAATCTCATGCAGAGATTGTAGTCTAAGCCAGTGTCAATATCTCGGCTCTCCCTAGCGCTAATTACCCTAGCACTCACAAACTCTTGCGGATTGCTGTTTGATCCGAGTTTGCCAGACATTGACGAAGTTAATCTCGCCAAAGATGCGCAGTCTGCCGAGTGGGAATTGCTGGATGAATGCTACTTTTTACTTCAAGAAGATTTTGAAGAGGGAAGAAGTGAAGTGGCTCTCATAATAGCGACCCACTCTGAGTTTCCACGGCTTTCTCTGTTGTTGCAAGATTTTGAGATGATGCAACAACAGCTAGCCGGAGATTTGGTCACACATTACGCGAATCTTGAAGGTGAGCAGTTAAGCGCTTTAAGCGCGTTGTTGTTAGCCAGGGTTTATACAGATCGTGATAAACGTCTTGAATATGCCGAACTGTCTTTGTCTAGGAATCCACAATTTGCAATTGCTAAAGTTTTTGAACTCGGCATTCGCGCCGAAGATGGCGAGTCCAATTTGGTCGACGAGTTAGTAACTCTTCTAGACGATAACCCCGGATGCGCCGAAGGGTGGCGCTTGTTGGCGCAATTGGCTCCGCTATATGCTAACAGCCAGTACGCTCTCGAAGCAGCTTTGACGGAGCCGTGGGTCTTAGACGAAAATAGCGTCCTGTATAGAGATAGCAAAACTGTTGCCGATAAAGCAGCGGTAGTTAAGTTGTTACAAGTCGGTGAGCTTGACGAGGTACATTCACGTTTGCTTTCACGCTTGCTACTAAATATAGACGACGAAGTTTTTGTTAAGTTGGCTAGGGCATCTGCTTATGCGCGAGGTTCTAATCCTGTAGAAGCTTTGTTATTAATTACCGAGGTGATTGAGATTGAGCCAGAGAATCATGTGGCCATCTTTAATCGGGCTTTGCTTTATCGCGACTATTTCGGATATGACGCCATTGGTAAATTTTCTAATGCAAGCAATTTAAATTACGCGCGGTGTGCCGATTTGTTACCTGAAAATATCCGCCAAGCAGAAATTGAGGACCTAACTCATTTCCTAGAATTGACGAAAAAATATTCCCAAAACAACCTTCTGCGGCGTACGCAGGCCGAATACCGTCTGTTAAAGGCTAAAAAACAGCTATAATGGCGAGAATGGAGAAAAACAGGCCCTTCTCCTAAGTCCATGTTTTGGTAGACGTCGATCTGGCTACGGTAGCGAGTGAAATC
>JAPKEZ010000062.1 GCA_028821845.1 Planctomycetota bacterium
AGCTTTTGGTCAACAGCAAACACCCTTGAAGAGCGCCAGCAAAAAATAGAAAAGATAATCGAAACCGGTGACCCGGTGATGGTTATTGACATGCACGATATGGGCGGATGGGAGTTTGACGAACTTCTCAAAGACCCCTTCCCTAGTTACATTCGAGCGCTAGACGGCAAAGAAATAGTCACGCGTGGCTTTATGATGCCAGATATCGACTTTGAGCACATCCAAAAATTTCATTTGGTGCGCAGTTTATACAGCTGCTGTTTTGGAGCGCCACCGCAGTTGAATGAGATATTGCGCGTTGAATTGACCAATTCTGAAGGGATGGACTACACCTATAACACTATCGAAGTTCGCGGCACTCTGCGCGTTGTTTTTGAGATGGAAGACGGTCTCGTTGAGGACCTGTTGCGCTTAGAAAACGCAACTTACCGCGTCTTAGATTTTGAAGACCCGGGCGCGCCAATCGATTTTGATGCTGCCACTGGGTTCGACGGCGTTGTGCCTAGTGGCGACTCTTATTAGCCCGGCGGCCATTGCATGGCACGGCCGCCAAGCAAATGAAAGTGCAAGTGATCAACCGATTGCCCGCCTTCGTCGCCCTGATTAGTGACAATTCGAAAGCCATTCTCGAGTCGATGTTTGCGCGCCAATTTAGAACACACTGCCATCAAATGACCAACTAGAGCGGGGTCTTTCTCGCTAGCCTCAGCCACGTTTCGATAAGCATGGCGCGGTATCACCAAGATATGTGTTGGCGCCTGAGGAGATATGTCATTAAACGCGACACACATGGCGTCCTCGTGTAAAAAATCTATGGGGATTTCGCCGGACAATATTTTTGAAAAGACGGTGTCACTCATTGTTGTTTTTAGCGGCATCAATAATCGACAGCCATTGTTTGTGGTCTAGCTTAACAGCCTCTTCGGCTAGCAAAACGGGGATTCCGCCATGAATAGGGTAGCTTAGGCGCGTGGCCGCATCTAAAGACACCAGTGTTTGCTGGTGAGCAACTAGGGGCTGCTTACTAACTGGGCAGCATAATTTTTGCAGGGTTTGGTCGAGAGCTCGGCTTTCCATAACAATAGTGTACAATAGGCATCGAGAAATTAAATGGTGTTAAATACAATCCCCCGTGCCTATAAGAAGGCGATGCTAATGCTGATGGATATAGGTATTTTTGCTATGGCTATTTGGGTGGCGTTTGCGGTTCGTACCACCACCACCCTGCCCGAGTTTAATGGCACATACTTTAAGCTGTTACTCATTATTTCTTTTGTACGGATACCAGTATTTATTAAACTAGGCCTTTATCGCTCGTTTTTAAGATTCCCTAGTGAGCGCATTTTGTCTATTTCTGCTCAGGGCGTTGCTATTTCAACTGTGTTTGTGGGCACTGCCCTTTATCTTGCCGACCTCAAGGGAGAACCACGTGCGGTGCTACTTATTGAGCCATTTGTTTCTTTTTTCTTAGTGTTGTCAAGCAGGCAACTGATTGGAAAGCAGATCTTCAAACTATCGTCGAGTGGCCTTGCCAAGCGAGAGCGCATAATCATTTATGGAGCTGGATTGGCGGGCATCCAGATGGCGCAGAGTATGCGCGTCATGGAAGGATTAAAAGCTGTGGCTTTTATCGACGACAACCCATCCAAATGGAACATGTTGGTCGCAGACATTAAAGTGTTCCCGCCATCGGCGCTGACAGACTTGGCTAAAAAACACAACGTGCGCCGCGCGCTTATTGCGGCACCCTCTTCGTCTTCAGTTGAGCGCCGCAAGATGGTTTTCAATTTACGAAAGGCAGGATTGGAGCACGGCGAAATGCCTAATTTTTTAGATATCATAAATGGCAATGTAAAAATAGAAGATTTGTTTCACGTAAACGCGAACGATTTACTTCAGCGAGAAACCGTCGAGCCTAACCGCGCACTACTTAAAGAGGTTGTTTCAAACAACGCGGTAATGATTACCGGAGCTGGCGGATCAATCGGAGCGGAACTATCAAGGCAAATTGCCGCACTCGAACCATCACGCTTGGTCTTATTTGACTCGTCAGAGTTCGCCTTGTATTCCATTGATATGGAAGTGCGCCAAATGTACCCAGGGTTAAAGGTTGTGCCTATTCTTGGGTCGGTGCTTAACGAAAAATTAGTGCTTGATGTCATTACTAGCAATGCCGTGGCAACCGTTTATCACACAGCAGCTTATAAGCATGTGCCGCTAGTTGAAGGCAATCCAATCGAAGGCGTGCGCAATAATGTGATAGGCACCAAAACCGTCGCCGAAGCTTGCGCTGTCACAAATGTAAAGCACTTTGTTTTGGTCTCAACCGACAAGGCTGTGCGCCCAACAAATGTGATGGGCGCTTCGAAGCGCGTGGCAGAGCTGGCATGCCATTTTGTCGCGAGTCAAGCCCAGCAAATTCAAGTTGCCGACGGCGTCTTGCCGGTGCCAACAAAATTCAGCGCAGTGCGCTTCGGAAATGTTATTGATAGCGCCGGCTCAGTAGTACCATTGTTTAGAAAACAAATCGCCGAGGGTGGCCCGCTAACTGTTACCCACGAAGATGTAACCCGGTTCTTTATGACGATTCCTGAGGCATCGCAATTAGTTATTCAGGCAAGCGCAATGAGTAATGGCGGCGAAGTATTTTTGCTCGATATGGGCGAGCCGATACGGGTTTATGATCTTGCACAACGCATGATAAATCTAGCAACACGCGACAACGAGCGCGAAATTAAAATTAAAATTACTGGCTTGCGCCCCGGTGAAAAACTTTATGAAGAGTTGCTGGTTGATGCAAGCACTTCTGAAGAGACGACGCATAAAAAGATATATAAGTCTCTCGAGCGGGGGCCGTCGCTTGAGGTTGTTCGCGAACAGCTACTGCTGCTAGATGCAGCGCTTAACGAACAAAACCTCGACTCAGTTCTTGCTGTATTGCAAGAGCTGGTCGAGGGTTATTCAGAAAACAGCCTGGCGAGTAATTAGGCTAGGCGCTTAATGATATGCCATCCGAAAGGCGAGCTTGCTTCGTTGTATTCGGCAACGCCGATACCGTCAACGTCTAAAGAAAAACCGACATCACCAAAGGCTGGCACCATAGCACCGCGCGGATGTTCGATAGTTTCTTGCTTGGCATCGCCGCGGGCGCGCAAATCGTCGACGAAAGTTTGCATGGCGTTGTTTGCTTCTTCCTTGGTAATCTCTCCTTCTTTAATTTGATTGTCAATCTCGAGATGTTTTGCTTCGGCTTCGGCGTTTAGCGCATCAACAAACTCTTGGAAGTTTTCACCCTCAATGCCATTATTTAACAACCGGTAAACCCCAGGAGCAGGGTCGCCCTCTTGGATGGGGTCGTCAGAGTGCTCGCGAACAAGTTCGGCAAAGTCGGCGCCGCCTATAGCGCGCTCTCGAAGTTCGCTGGCTAAAGCCTGGGCCTCTTCTTTGGTGCGCTTTGCTTGAACAGGCGTAGCGTCGAAAGAAACGAGGATGTGTTGAATTTTAATGCGTTCGATTTCGCTCATGATGGCGCAAATTTTACCGCAATTTAGATCTTAATGGGGCGCCTTCTTGGATTTTCGCAAAACGATAAGCAAGAAGGCAGGTCCACCGACTAAAGCGGTAATAATGCCGACAGGAATATCGCTAGAGCGGCCAAATACGAGCAGGCTACGAGATAAAGTATCGGCGAAGACCAAAAACCCGGAGCCCAGCAACCAGCAAGCTGGCAACATATATTTATGTGAATGGCCAATAAATGGCCGCAGGGCGTGTGGCACCAACAATCCGATGAAAGCAATCGGCCCGCATTGTGTCACTACGGCAGCGGTTAATAGGCCGCTAGTTGCCAATCCGACATTCATTAGCCTGGCAATGTTAACTCCTCGGGCCTGGGCAACTTTTATATCAAAAGAGTACTGATCAAGATCGTGGCGTTTCGTCCAAAGTATTGTTAAACAAAGAAGTGCGACTGCGGCGACAACCCACGTTGGCTCGAAGCTAGATGTTTCAATAGATCCCATTAGCCAGTGCTCTAGCTTTGTCATGCGGTAGGGCGGCGCAAGGTGGCGCACAATCATTAACGCAGCGCCAAAAACAAAATTGATTGTGATGCCAACCAATAGAATGCCATTGTGGCCCAAGTTTGATGAGCCTAATTTAATTATCAGCGCTATTGTTGCGATTGCGCAAATAAAACCGAGTAATGGCGGTGCCCAAATTGTGGCGGCAATGGCGGGGAAAGCAAAACAAACAAAGGCTCCGAAGCTGGCAGAGGAGGCCACGCCCAAAGTAAAAGGCGTCGCTAAATCGTTGCGCAACAATGTTTGCATTAACAATCCGGCTACCGCAAGTGCGCCGCCACTAAACCACGCTAAAGAGGCTCGCGGTAGCCTTAGTGCACGTATTTGCTCACTATACTCGGCAGCTCCGAAATGCGGCGCCATCCATATTGTTGCGATAGAGAAAGCCGCCAATAAGACTATTAACAATAATTTATTCATGCGCTGGCATCACCACAGGAGTTTGTTGCAAATGAGTAACTACCACCGAGCCACCAAAAAGTTGTCGTAGATTTTCACTAGTAATAACCTCTTGCGGCTCACCGCATTTTATTATGGTGCCGTTGTGAACCAAGCTAATGCGGTCAGCATAACGGCTTGAGATATTCCAGTCGTGGCACACAACAGCAATGCCCACGCCCTTGGCGCAAAAAGTTTTTAGTAAACGAAACAATTCTACCTGGTGATGAATGTCCAGCGAAGAACTTGGCTCGTCGAGCAATAAAAACTTCGGCTGTTCGGCAAGTACCGCGGCAACTAAAACTCGCTGGCGCTCGCCCCCAGAAAGCTGTGATAAGGTGCGCTTAGCTAAGTGATCTATTTTCAGCTGGCGCATCAATTCGTTAATGTCGCAATTTTCGGCAAGTTGTGCCCCGAGCTCAATGACTTGCTGCACGCTAAAGTCTTGGCACGGCGCAATGGTCTGTGGCAGATAGGCGACGCGCGAGTCAGCGATTACGGCATTAGCTGCGACAGGCAGCAACTGGGCTAAACACTGCAGCAGCGTGCTTTTACCACTTCCATTTGCCCCAACTATGAAATGCAGCTCACCAGCCTGCAGTTCGAAGCTTAAGTTGTTAAGAATCGGTTGCTCGGCGGCGTATGCGAAACACAGGTGCTCGGCGCGAAGGTTCATGCGCATATTTTGACAACACTGCTTAAGCAATACAGCCGCAATGTTAAAATTTAACCGTATGAGCCACCACAACTCTGATCAACTTCGCACGCGCATCTCTGAAGCGCAGGCAACCTTCGCCGCCCTCAACGACAGCTTCATCGAAGTGGTTGAAGACGCTGCCGCTTGCGCAATAGAATCTCTGAAAAACGGCGGGGCCATTTACTTTGTAGGCAATGGCGGCAGTGCTGCTGACGCCCAACATTGGGCCGCTGAATTGGTGGGCCGTTACCTGTGCGAGCGCCAGCCATTAAATGCTCACGCTTTAACCACCAACTCAAGCACCTACACAGCTTTAGTAAACGATTATCCACCAGAAGAGGTTTTTGAGCGTCAGGTGCTAGCGCATGTCCGAGCGAATGACATTGTGTTTGCAATTTCAACCAGCGGTAATAGCGAAAATATTTTGCGTGCAGTAGCGGCAGCAGAAAAAGTTGGCGCGCAAGTCGTGGGGGTAACCGGCAGAGATGGCGGCAAGTTAGTAGAGCATTGCGAAATTTGTTTTATAGCTCCAAGCGACGATACGCCGCGCATTCAAGAGGCGCACCTTTTCTTCGGGCATAACCTGTGCGAAATTATCGAACAGGCTTTTGTCGCTGAATAATCTCAGACATTGTTCGCGCAGTCTCAATCATGTTTGGGCCTGGCATTAAAGACTGCGCCTTAAATATGCTGTAAACTTGATTGTTGCTAACCGCATCAACGCTCGCGAAAGATTTTTGCCAAATAGTTAAGACGCGCTCCTCTGCTTCTGATTCATGCAGCTCAAAAATAATATGTGGGTTTAATTCCGGCAATAATTCTTCTTGCAAATAAACATAGTCAGTATCGTCTGCCACGACGTTAGTGCCTCCAGCAGCAACCAGCAACTCGTTTAAAAAGCTTTGCTGCGCCGCAACAAGTAAGTCGGCGACGTCAAAGTTTTTTCGACTCGCAACCAACAAACAAGGCTTAGATAAATGTTGTGGGTTAAGCTTAGTTAGCTGCTCGTTAAAAGTGTGTATCAAGCTCGCTGCTCTATCTTGGCAATCGAATGTGTTCCCCAGCCAACCTATTTCTTGCCGCCACAGCTCGATGCTATCGGTGGTGAAAGATTTAAAGAAAACGCCATTTTGCTGGCAGTACTTTTCTAAAACATCATGGCGCCCCTGAACAATTACAACATTAGGATTTAACTCGGCAATGCGCTCTAGCGATGGCGCCCCTAAGCCTCCAACGCGCGGTAGATCTCGGAAAGACCTAACAGGGCACCACTCAGAGACCCCAACCATAATATTGCTTACGCCAAGTGCTTGAATATTGGCCGCCGTTGACGGAGCTATAGTAATCACTCGCCAATTCTCTTTTACTAAAGTTGCTGGCACCTCTTTTTGGCAGGTTGCAAAAAGAAGCGTAATTAAACAGAGTAGGGTTGAGTCGCGCACCTCTATATTATGCATGTAATGAACATTGATTGCCTCGATAGTTTGCGTGGATGTGGCGGCGCCGGATTTCCTACAAAATTTAAGTGGAATGCGGTGCATGATGCTAGCGACGCTTTTGGCAAAATAATAATCTGTAACGCCGACGAGGGCGAGCCAGGAACATTTAAAGACGGCTGGCTGTTCGATAACCATTGTGCCGCAGTCATCAACGGCATGCGTCGTGCCGCCGAGCACGTAAGCGCGACCCGCGGTTTTATTTATTTACGCCCTGAGTACTCAGCGCAACGCGAGCTAGTCGTCGAGCAAATCAAAAAAATGGTGGCCGATGGATTACTTGCTCCACAATCAGGACGCATTTTCCAGGCAAGCGGTTTCCTCGGCCGCCCAGCGCAGCTAACTAACGAGGGCTTAAACTTGGTTGAGCTGTCAGCCCTAGATTGGTTTGTCGAACACGGCAGCCATGACTTAGTCGGCGAAACACAACAATCAGGAGGGTTGTCTCACAGCGAAGAGCCGCAATACCCGCTTCCGCAAAACGAAGAAATGAAGGAAGGGTTTTGTTTAGACATTTGCATCGGTGGCGGCGCCTACATTTGCGGAGAAGAAACCGCGCTGATCGAAAGCATGGAAGGCAAGCGTCCGCAACCGCGACACAAGCCGCCGTTTCCAACGACAAGTGGTTTGTGGCAATTACCAACCTTAGTAAATAACGTCGAAACTTTTTGGTGGGCCGAGCGTTTATTAAGTGGTGAGTGGCAGCAAGAGGCTGAGCGCTTGTTTTCAATATCAGGCGCAGTGAATGAGCCAGGTGTTTATCAAGCTCCGGTAGGCACGACCGCAAGAGAGTTGATTGATGACTACGCAGGTGGAGTGACAGGCAACACAATGATTAGTTGCTGGATTCCTGGCGGCGCCGCTACCGGAGTTTTACCGGCATCGTTACTCGACTGCAAAATGGATAACGATTGTTTACGAGAGCACGGTACCGCTTTAGGCACTGCTGCGCTGGTCGTCTTTAACGATCAAAGCGCGCTTGAGGTCTCGACAAAAATCATGCAGTTTTTTGCGCAAGAATCGTGTTCGCAGTGCACGCCGTGCCGAATAGGTTGCGCTGAATTCGCTGACTATCTTGCTGACGCACAACACAATTGGCCGCATAGCGGCTCAGTCGAAGAATGGCTGCAGACAATGGAACTTGGCTCAATCTGCGGACTCGGTTTCACAGCACCACTTATCGTGCGCCAACTACAAAAACATTTTGATTTTGAGGTGCAGCATGCCAGCTAACACCTTAACGATCAATGGTAATGATGTTGAGGTCTTGCAAGGCGAATCACTGCTCGATGCCTGCGAAAAAATTGGAATTAATATTCCCACCGCCTGTCACGATAGTCGGCTAGAAGCATATGGCGGATGCCGAACCTGTTTGGTTGACTTAGACGGTGCGCCGCGTCCAGTACCGGCGTGTAAGACATTCACTAGTGCCGGGATGAAAGTCGAAACATCCGGAGTGGCGCTAGATACCGTTCTCATAACGGTTGACGAGATGCTTGCGTGCTCATCACGCGCCGCAATAGAAACATGGACGGATACCAACAGGTTTATCGGCTATGACCCGAAGCAATGTATTATGTGCGATAGATGCGTGCGTTATTGCGACGAGATTATGCAATGCAACGCGCTCGAACATGTCGGCCAAGGCAGCGAGGCGTTTATTCAGCCAACCCAAGGCGAATCTTTTTTAGATACCAGCTGTGAGCTTTGCGGAGGATGTGTTGGCACCTGCCCAACCGATGCCTTGTACAGCAAGCAAAGCCTAGAAGTGTTCGATGAACAAAGCGACGAAGTATTAACCACCACCCGCACCGTGTGTAATTACTGCGGAGTAGGTTGCATCATTGATATCGAAACGCAGGGCAACACCGTAATTGACATTGACGCGCAAACCGGCGTTGGCCCCAACGACGGGCATCTGTGCAGCAAAGGGCGCTTTGCTTGGCAATTCATTAATCATCCGGATCGCTTGACGGCTCCTTTAGTGCGCAACTACGATAATGGCGAGCTTGAAGAAACGTCATGGGGAAATGCGTTGGCGGTAGCCGCCCAAAAGATGAGTGAGGTGAAGCAGCAATACGGCGCCGACGGTATTGCGTTTTTAGCTTCATCGCGTTGCACCAATGAAGATGTTTACGCGTTACAAAAATTAGCGCGCGCGGTTATTGGCACGAATAACGTTCATTCTTGTGCAGCCACTTGACACGCTCCGACAGTTTATGGTCTGGTCAGATCACTAGGAACTGGAGCGATGACAAATTCTATTGCTGAAATTGAAAACAGCGAATGCATGTTAGTGGTGGGCAGCAACACCACCGACGCTCATCCAGTGTTGGCATTGCGCATGAAAAAAGCCTTACGCAATGGTGCAAAGTTATTGGTAGTTGATCCGCGTAAAACCTGGTTGGCCGAACGCGCGGACGTACATTTACAAATTAAGCCGGGCACCGATATTCCATTAATGAATGCAATCGCTAATGTCATTATTAGCGAAGACCTGCACGACAAGCAATATGTAGAAACTTTAAGCGAGGGCTTCGAAGAGATGAGCGAAGCGGCAGCCGAGTGGCCGGTTGAGCGCGCTGCTGAAACTTGTGAAGTAAACGCCAACGATATTCGTCGGGCAGCGCGCATTTATGCCGGCTATAAGCACGCAGGCATTTACTACACTCTTGGCATCACAGAGCATGTTTGTGGCGTTGACAACGTGCGTAGTTTGTCTAATCTTGCGATCATAACAGGCCACATCGGGTACGAAGCAACAGGCGTTAATCCTTTGCGCGGTCAAAACAATGTGCAAGGCTGTAACGACATGGGGAATAACCCTGTGTATTTTCCTGGTTATCAAGAAGTCGCCGACGTTGCAATGATTGAAAAGTTCTCGCAGGCGTGGGG
>JAPKEZ010000063.1 GCA_028821845.1 Planctomycetota bacterium
TCTTTTCTATTTTTTGCTGGCGCTCTTCAAGGGTGTTTGCTGTTGACCAAAAGCTTTCTTTTTTTTCTACCTTTATTGACTCCATGCGATCACGCAAAGAGGATATCGTGTCCGCTGGTTCTGGAGTTTCGTCATTGTCGAGCAGCCATTTCTGGCGGTGATTAAGTTGCTCCCCTGCAGCTTCAGCCCGCAGAGCCTCGTCCAGCAATGCTTGGTGCCCTGCCGTTCTGCCACCCTCAGAAAGGTCGCCAGCGGGAGTGCCAACATCCAAGATGCCGCCTGTTTTGGGTTTAGGTTCTTTGTCGGCGCAAGCGCTTGCCGAAATAAAAAGTATTATCAAAAACAGGTTTTTAAACATTTGAAGAAAGTTGTTTGGCCGCTTCAGTGCGGTACGCTTCAAGGGCAGGGATGAGGCCAGCAAACGCGCCGGCTAAAGTGACAATAACAATAAGATATATTTCTTCAACGCCAAGACTCACATTAATGGTTACGCCACTAAAGGCGTGGAGCTCGGTGGCTAAAACTAATGCCGCTAGCGATGCGAGTAAAGTTCCAAATATTGCTCCTAGAAAGGCGATAATAGCCGATTCAAGGCTAACTATAGTCATAACTAATCGGCGTGATGCGCCCAATGCGCGCAATATCGCAAACTCTTTACGGCGGGCGCCCATTGCATTGTAGAGTGAAACTAAAACGCCGATAAGCGCGACCACAACGACGAGCAAACTGATTATTCTTAAAATCATATCGCCACTGCCAATTAACTTAAATAGCTTGCGCATTTCGATACTCGGGAAAACCGCCATTGCGTCAAGACGGTTATTGATACTGCGATAAATCTGCTGGCGGTAGTATCCGGATTTTGTTGAAAGCATTATCGCGCTAATGCCTCGTGCGTCACGCGTACCCTCAAGCTCTACTTCGCGGTCGATGGCGTGACCCTCCATTTTATAATACGCTATAATCGGAATATAAATAGCGCGATCAATTGGTGTCCCGGTGGCCTCCAATATTCCTACAATCTCGCTAGCGGCATCGTGGTGGTGCTCGGTTGATTTTTCAACGCCGTGCGTTGGTACTATTTTGTCACCCACTTTCAGGCTAAGTTTTGTCGCTACATTAGCGCCAATCACCGCTCGATATGAAACATGTTCGTCGTCTTCGTGGTCATGCCCCGCTTGTTGTTCGCCGAACAAATGCTCGTGTTCTTCAACGAACTGTTCAGTGCTAAAGTCAAAAGGACGGCCGTCTGAAAAGCTTAGACTACCGCTTCCCGCTATTTTCACTTGCTCAAAAAACTCTGAGCTAACCCCGACAATGCGGTGGGAGCGATAACTGTCGCCGAGAGCAATTGGCGCAGCCCAAGCAACGCCTTCTTGATTACGAATTTCGTTAAAGCTATCTAGCGAAATATTGCCCGCGCTAAAGCCCATGTGATAAAGCGTGTTTAAGCTTAACTGTAAACTATCGCCCTTGGCGCCGACAATCGTATCGCAAATACCTGCGGTGCGCTGAAATCCCTGTTCGCTGGCTTGGCGCAGTACCCCGATTGCCACAAACAGCGCAACACCCAAAGCCACCGAAGCGGCCGTTAACGATGTGCTTAGTCGGCGCCGCTTGACGTTGCGCACTACTATTTTTACTATATTCATTGCAGCTGCCCCATGTCAAGAATACGGTCAAAATTCGCAGCGACGCTTTTATCATGAGTTACGCAAATTAAAGTAGAGTTATACGACGAACTTTGTTCAAACAACAAATCTAATGCCTCGCGCGCTGATTCTGAATCTAGAGCTCCTGTTGGCTCGTCGGCCAAGATGATTTTAGGATTGTTTACGGTGGCGCGAGCTAACGCAACCCGCGCTTGTTGCCCAATAGACAATTCCGAGGGCTGGTGATGTAGGCGCTGCCCAAGCCCTAGTTTTGTTAATTGTTCTTCTGCTCGCTGACTTTGCACTGCGCCGCTCGTAAACAACATGCCAAGTTCAACATTCTCCAGTGCCGAGTAACCATCAAGCAGATGAAAATTCTGAAAAAGGTATCCTATATTGTTAGCGCGAAACCGATCGCGCTCCGATTCGCTTAGTGCCGTGATGTCTTGGCTATCGATAACTATCTGCCCACGATCAGCCACAACTAGGCCGCTGAGCAAATTTAACAGCGTAGTTTTCCCAGAGCCGCTCGCGCCAACGATTGCGATTTTTTCTCCAGCTGAAATATTCAGCTCCGCGACATCCACAATAGTGGTAGTATTATTCCCACTTAGGTAGTCTTTTCGTACGTTATTTAACTTAATCATTGTGGCTGAGGCATTAAACGGCACCGACTTTGAGGAATCGGTTAAAATACATGTCCTTGGGTAGATAATACCCTCTTTCTGTTATGACTTCATACAACATCACTAAGTTTGCCGTAATCGGTGCCGGAAACATGGGTTCTGGCATCGCTCAAAAAATTGCCACCGAAGGGTTCAAGGTAGTACTCGTTGACCTCGATGACGAAAAAGTAGCCCGCGGCATTGGTATTATTAAATCCATGCTTGACCAGGGTGTCGAGCGCAAAGTGTTCCGCCCCGCACAAGCCGAGGCTATTCTCGCAAATATAAAGGGGACTAGCGACTGGTCGAAGCTCGGCGATGTCGATTTGGTCATCGAAGCTGTTTTCGAAAACATAGATGTCAAGAAATCGGTGTTCGAGCGCTTATCGCAAAACTGTAAGCCAACTTGTATTCTTGGTACAAACACCTCTTCATTTCTAGTGAAGGAATTGGTTGATTCTGTAACCAATCCCGAGCGCTTAGTTGGCTTACATTATTTCTTCCATCCAGCGAAGAATCGCTTGGTTGAGGTTATTGGCCATGAAGGCACTTCTGATGAAGTTTATCGCGCAACCTGGGCATCGCAAGAGGCTATTGGGAAAACTCCTATTTACTCCGCTGACGCTCCTGGATTTGTTGTCAACCGTTACTTTGTGCCGTGGGTCAATGAGGGTGTGCGCTTGCTTGGCGAAAACGTGGCAAACATTGCAACGATTGAATGGGCCGCAAAGAAAGCTTTCAATGTTGGCATGGGGCCGTTCGAGTTGATGAATGTTACGGGTGTGCCAATTTCATTGCACGCTGCAACTAGCCTTGGTGATCAGATGGGTGATTTCTATTACCCCGGCCAAGCGCTGAAAGACTTCTGCGCAACAGGCGAGGCCAACTGGCCGCTTAATGGCGATGTTGACGAATCAAAATACCAAGCTATTGCCGACCGCCTGCTTGGCGCTACTTTCTATGTCGCCGCGCAACTTGTTGAAGAAGAAGTCGCTTCTGTTTTAGAAACAGATATCGGTGCACGTGTTGGCTTGCGCTGGCCAAAAGGCCCGTTTGAATTGCTTAACAAGTTGGGTATGGAGCAGGCGCGCGATTTGGCCGCCGCCGCAATTGCTGACTACGGTCTTGAGTTGCCAAAAATGTTACAAGAGCTGAATCATAAAGCTGCTGCTTTAGAAGCTGTTTCTAGTTGCGGTAATGGCACAGTAACTGACCTTTGGTTTCAGCGCCCAGACAGCATGAACGCGCTTGATCAGCAAACAATAATGCAGTTTGATGCAAAGCTTACTGCGGCACAATTGGTTCAAAAGCCCCTAATACTGCGCGCAAACGGTAAAGCATTTGTCGCAGGTGCCGATATTAAGTTTTTCGTAGACTCTTTAAGAGCTGATAATTACCCTGCTATTGGTAACTTTGCGGGGCACGGCCAAAAGGTGTTTGCCACCTTAGCGGGCAACGAACACGCCAGTGTTTGTCGGGCGCAAGGTTTATGTTTGGGCGGCGGTGCCGAATTAGCACTGGCAACTGATTGGATTGTGGCTTCGCCAAAAATGATGATCGGTTTCCCAGAAACTGGCATTGGCATCTTCCCTGGACTGGGCGGCACACAGCGTTTGCCGCGACGCGTTGGACTGCCAATTGCAAAGTACTTGATTTACACCGGTCAATTGCTAAATGCCGAGAAATCTTTAGAGGTTGGTTTAATTGATGCGATTAGTTCTTTCGCTAAACTTGACGCAACTTGTGAAGAGTGGGCGCAAAACACCGATTACCGTCAAGGTGAAATCGAAGACATTAAGCCACACGTCAACTGGGTTGAAATATGGAATTTCTTCGACAACAACACACTGGATCAAATCATGTCAGGCGAAGCCGATGCCATGGGCAACACGCTCTTAGAAAAGGCCATTCATAAGATGGGGCAAAAATCTTACCACGCATTGAAAATGTGTGAAAACTTATTCCATGAGGGTGCGCCACTGCCACTTAAACACGCGCTCGAACTTGAGTCACGCGACCTGCAAGCTGTATTCGATCACGCTGACGCGCTCGAAGGCCTTAGCGCTTTGCTTGAAGGGCGCCGTCCGCAATTTGAGCAAGTCGCCTCGGTTTAAGCATAGAAAAATCCTCTGTAGAAAAAACATCTCTACAGAGGACGATAAGTAACTAAATCCTTAAGGGTTTAGTTACTAATAACGCAATCTAAAGCATTGGTTAGTAGCAATTGACCCGTTGCGTCCATCGAGACCGCCTGAGCGCTAAACGTAAGGCCGCCTGCGCCAGCAGGAATAGAAAGGCTAAAAGGGGTGCCTGCAGATGCATTGGTAAACGTACGCAAGAAAGGTCTCTGGCATAACAAGGTGCCATAAGGAGGAAGATAGATATTCGCGCTATTTAAAGAAATGGCAATCATGTCTGTCACTGCAGAAGGCATAAATGTCGTGTGGTCTACCATAGGGTCCCAAACCTGGCCAGCGGTGGGAGGTCTAGTTTGCCCTGGGCGGAAAGCATCAGGGTTAGCTGGAGAACCAAGGCGAACAACTTCTTGGCCTTGAGGGGTGTCCCATAGATCTGGGCGCCAATTCTCAAGAGTACAGCGCATTCTATTCGATTGTTCTGGCGTAAACTCCCACATGCAAACATCATCGGAGTAGTCCATGTAATTATGGAATGGGTTTGCATTGCCGCAAGAGCTAGAATTATTCGGGCACCCCCAAGTTGGACCACTTTGCGTGTTGGTGTCGCAGATAAGATCTCCTGTGCCATAACAGTTTGAGGAAGAGCCACAGCCTCCATCAAAGGTGTGATATAGGCCAAGGTAATGGCCAACCTCATGCGTGGCTGTGCGCCCCAAGTTGTAAGACCCGGATGTATATCCAACAGCACTATACGCAACCACTACGCGGTCTCGAGCTGACCCTACAAGATTGCCGCTTTGCGGGAAATCAGGGACATAGCCAAGATAGCCGCCCGCGGTATTCGTATATATATTTAAGTAAAGGTTTGTGTCCCATGCCAGGGTATCCCAATAACTACCATTATCTGAGAACCAACTATTGTTCGTAGTATACGTAATGCCCGTTGAGGAGTTTCCCTGTGGGTCCGTTGTCGCTAGGCGAAAACTTATCATAGCATTGGTGCCCGGAGATCCCGGCGTTCCTACCATCGCCTGAAAATCTTCATTCAAAATATCAACTTGATCCTGAATTTGAGAGGGGCTCAAATACCCCGAGCCCGAAGTGTTTTGTATTACGTGAAAAACAACTGGGATTTCATAAATAAAGGTCGGGTCATATTGCGGATTAGGGCTATTCGTAGAATAGCCACAATCAGAGGGCGACAGGGTATTGGGTGGGACTAGTAGGTCCCGCGCTGGAGTCCCGCAACGCTCTTGATTGGTCTGAGACCAAGCGGGCGTTGAAAGCAGAAGAGCCGAAAGTAAAACGAGTATTTTTTGAGAGTTCATGATTAAAGGGATTGTTTTTATGGAGACTGCAGACAAGTCTAGCATAAATTCGCAGCCCTAGACACGCTACTTCCCTTAGTTTAAGGCTCAAGTCGGGTAATTTCCCATTCGCCGCTTTTACCTAAATCATACCGGAGGCGGTCGTGTAAGCGGTTTTCGCGACCCTGCCAAAACTCGATACTGGTCGGAACTACTTTGTAGCCGCCCCAAGATTTTGGCATCGGAACATCTTTGCCTGCCAGTCTTTGTAAAGCCTGCGCGAACTTGTCTTCTAAAATTTTGCGTGATTGAAGCGTATCTGACTGTTCTGAAATCCAAGCGCCAAGCTGTGAGCCGCGTGGGCGTGATGTAAAATATTTCGCCGACTGCTCAACCGAAATCTTTTCAGCCGTGCCGGTTATTTTAATCTGCCGCTCCAGCAGGAGCCACGGAAATAACATTGCGACTTGAGAATTTTCATCGAGCTGCTGCCCTTTTTTACTGTTATAGTTTGTAAAAAACACAAATCCGCTTTCGTCAAATAATTTTAAAAGTACTGTGCGTAAAGTTGGCTGACCAACTGCGCTGACTGTCGCCAAGCTAAAGGCGCTCGGGTCATTAATTTCGGACTGCTGCGCTTGAGCAAACCACACCCCGAACTGCTTAAAGGGGCACGAAGCTAAATCGTTTCGCGCAATTCCTTTAGTTATGTACTCGCGTCTAAGGTCTCCTAAATCCATGATCTTGCCCACTCGTGTGGTTAGGCCTTAGATTATACTTATTATTGCCTCGAATGAAATTAACCGCCCTCTTTTGTTTTTTGGCCTTATTGTGTTTATGCCGGCTAGCCCCCTTGAAAGTCAAAGCTATACAGGGTCTTATTGGACAATGCGTTCGGCGCCGTTCGATAGCGCCCCTGCACTCAAGTCAACGGCCTGCAACCAAACCTGTATCCCCGATGATGATGCAGGCAGGGTTATTGAAATCTTTGACATGCCGGAAGCATCTGAAGTAAGCGCTGGCAGGACTTTTATTGGCACAGACAATTCGGCCACTCCATACTGGGTTGGTGTTGGGCCAGCGCCAGACACGCTCCATGCCACCAGCACCGCACCAAGCGGGGTTGCTCCCGCAATGCTGATAATGGCTTCTTCGCTAGACACAAACTGATTGGCAAATAAAGCAAAAGACGTGCTGTTTGAGTCTTCGATACCACCATCGCGATTCCATAAAAACAAATCTTCGCCTAGTGATAGGTTGCCCGAAAATGGTCCAACGACAAACAGGTTCTCGCCACTGGTAGGAGAAGCCGACCGACTCCTGAAAGATTTTAGCGAGGGTGATACATAAATACTATCCATTGCCGCGATTACAGTTCCGGCATCAAAAATAAACTCGATATCGCCGGATAGCGTCCATTCGCTAATGTCGACCGCCTCCGACCCAAGATTCTTTATCTCTAGCCATTCCTCGTCTTTATCGCCGGAGATGGGGTCGGACTCCATCAAGCCTAGGGCTATTTGATTGGGCTGCATTCGCGGGCCTGGAAGTTCGCCGGACTGACGGTGTGTTTGAAACAAATGGGCTCTGCGTGGCTGAAAATAATCAGTTGACATCAACGCTATTGCCTGCTGAAAAGTCTGAGGGATTCCCCAGCTAGGAGAGCCCCAAACTTGAATATCTTCGTCCACTTCTAAGGAAAGACGGGCCTCCCAGTCGGAAATCAAGTTCTCGTAAAAAGTATTTGCTAGAGGGGTTGCTGGAGATTCCAGATGAGCCTCCATCATCTCCCACAACCTCCGTGAGTACATCTCTCTAAAACGAGGTACTTTATACAGCCCATCAATAATGCGGTTCCAGTACCCCGCATGCCCAGGATTCGCTTGATTGCCCATAAAGGGATGAGAGACCGGATCAACGTCAGCCTTCATGCCATCATTTAGCACACCGTCCTGTGGAGTCCATTCCCGCCCAAAGGTTAAATCTTTATCCCACGGGAAAAATCTCCACTCCTCGTCACCATCGGAATCTCTATACAAATAATAATTATGCGCTAAATGATCAGTCTCTTGCATCAACATGCCGCCAACCAAATAACTAACTACGGCTGGAATATTAATATTGTCAAAAATATACGTTTCAACTGCCGCCGCGCCAATCGGATTCTGCATCCCGTCTATTAAGTCTTGTAAGTCTTGAGTGCCCTCCCATAGCCGCGTCTTTTTTTCATTGCCACGAGCCATGTTGGCTTGATTGAACATCTTATACATGGCCCCATTGGGGTCATGGCCGAGGCGCTCTAAAAACTCGTCGTCAATCTGCTCGGCAAAAACATAAAGCCCTTTAAATGCTCCATTCTGCATAAGGTGAATCGGTTCAGACATAAACGTCTCGGCGCCCACCAGTCTGTAGGTTTCAACGGCAACAAGTGGACGAACATAAGATTTATCGCTCCAGGTTGTATTTAAATTTATCTCTTCCATCCTGCCTACTCCCTCGAACATGCGGAACTTTTCGCCTGGGTTGAAATCTATCTTGTAGCTCTTTTTATTATACGAAGCTGTGCTCGCCCCCCTTTTCCTGCAAAACTGATTGTCATAAAATTCTCCCATGTGCCATATAGAGCAGCGCGTTCCCGCAGAGGTCCCGGCCGCCAAAGAATCTTCAACGAACCACTGCAGAACAAGTAAATCACTAGTCACAGATGGATCGGCAGCAGCCGTTCCATAGTATTCTGCGGAGTCTAAGTTTTGGTGAAGCGGGCCCTGTCCGTTTTGTCCCAGGGAATCGCTCGCCTCAATGCGCCATCGAACCATTTCGCCAGGGAGAACGCCCTGGCCAGAAATGGTGCCCGTCCACCAATCGTCGCCAGCAATTAAGTCTGGAAAGATTCCGTTATCTGCAAGAAGGGTCAGGGACTCTGGGCCATACATAACTCGTGAATACATGGAAACTTGTTGAATCTGAATAGACCCTGCGTCTAATTGGGCCGAGACCACAATATCTTGTTGAGCAAGAGGAAACTCTGGAGTAGATGTTGACTGAATGACGAAAACTTCACCAGTGCTATTCACTGATCCCGGAGTGGGCGAAGAGAAAAAACTAGTTTCGCCAGTTAGGCCCGGATTAAATCTAAATCCGTAAGAAATGTCCTCGTGTTGTGCGGGGAATTCTGGTGCATACTCAGACAGCACCGTAATTCCATCTGGGCTTATTAGGCCCAAATATTCTCCCGAGCCCTTTAGTTTGAAATTTGTATGTAAGGGCAGGCCCGCCTGCTGTCGGTTTTTCCCAGAGGCATAAACCACCAAACACTCTTGGGGCTGAACATATGTTTGAGCCGGGAACGCCCATTTTTGTAAGTCGCCGCTATCATCGGATAAAAAGTAGCCGTCCAAGTCTAATGATGTCAATCCCGGATTATAAATCTCAATCCAATCAGAAGAGTCTCCGTCTTCGTCCAGCAAGCTGCCGCTATTATCAGCCAAAAACTCACTAACGACAGGCCCTTGAGCAAAAGAGACAAAAAGATGGCAAGCGAGTATTAAATTCGAGAACAACATTGGAATATATAGCTTACCCCAAAAAATGTTATTTAGGGCGCCGAAGCTAACAAATATCCCGGCAAATACCGCGGAAACGGCACCAATTACACTTTTTTTCGTCCTTCGTTTTAGGCCAATTGTCCATTAAAACCGGATCTTCATCGGGGTCATAGTGTACTTCCATCATGTCCTTTACTGACGCTGACATTATGTCTTGGACATCAAGCATTGTCGGAACTTGGACCTCTGTGCTTATTATTTTT
>JAPKEZ010000064.1 GCA_028821845.1 Planctomycetota bacterium
CTACGTCGTGGCCATTATCCTCAAGTTCTTCAACTAAAGAGCGTGTGCCTTTTACATCAACCATTCGATCTTTTTCGCCCTGAATTACGAGTATTGCCGAATGTGAATCAGCTAGCCTAGTGCTACGCCCCTCAACGAAATAGGCGGGAGCAACAGTAGCAATGGCCGCAAATTGCTCTGGATATTTTGCCAGCAGATGGAAAGCGCCGCCACCACCCATCGAGTGCCCATAAAGATAAATGCGTCTCGAGTCAATGTTGAATTCATCTCTGATGAGGGTAATTACGTTAAGCACATCACGTTCACTTAATTCACCAAGATTATTCGGCTCGCTCTTTGGATGAGTAGGGCCGTACATTCCGTACCAGCCACGATCATTGAAGCCCGTCGGCGCTACCAAGATATATCCATGCTTCTCAGCTGAATCCACAAAACCGGGATAGTTTATTACTTGCCAGCAATGGCTATAAAGACCGTGTAGCGCAAAAATAACCGGGAATCTTTTACTGCCATCGTAGGAGGTCGGCACATACAAACTATATGGCATTAGTTGATCAGTGGGCTCAAAACGATACCGAAGGTTTTGAACAGTACCTGTGTTGGGGTAATGGTGTAGTTCTAGCGGCGCGGTGCAGCTGAGCAAGGTGGCAAGAAGAAGGGCAATGCGCATGTCTCTTAGACTCGTATTATATGATATACTTACGATTCAGAATGGGGGCGATCGGTTTCGACTGGAACGTCATTAGTCTGGGTTGCGTGTCGAGGTTGAAATGAGGTCCTCGTAAAAATCATTTCAAGGCTTTAACTGCCGATAATAACTACCAACTCGCAGCCTAGTGCTGTGTCACCTTGAAGAATCCCGCTTGTCGATTCTCTTGGTGCTTGATGATGAGCTAGCGACCAGACCCTGGCCCAGGGAAAGGAAGCGAAATTTAATGGGCTGGATGTCGTAAAGCTTTGTCAGCTGTGCATTGCGCCATTGAGATTTAACAGCCGAATACACACGTAGATGCTCTTGCTTAGGCCTCTTAGGACGCGGGTTCGATTCCCGCCGCCTCCACCATTTTTGTTACTGCGGCATAGAAGACCGACCTCGATTGTCTTAGGATAATATCGATGCCTTCGTTCCCCCGCCTTCTGACACTGCTTGTCATTATTTTGACATCGCTGTTCGCATCGTGTCAGACTAGCCCGTCTGGTGACATCCGCGATTTAGCTGCAATACACGATCCAGTTACCTGGCAACCTGTCTCCAATAGTGCCGTAGAGGCGAGCTTCCACATCTCGGATCACCGCCAACTCGAAGAAGAAATCCTTACTAGACTCGGGGCCATCTCTGCCGAGGACTTCAGCTTCGCCTTCGAATTAAGTTCATGGATGATGGTGATGTTGGTCCACGACGAAAACCCTGTTGCAAGACGCCAGTCATTAGCAATACTTGGCAATCTGGCTGGTGGATGGCTATCGCGCTGCGGCGCGAGTTTCTTTACGGTAGAAAATCAGTTAGAAATTGAGCCAGCGATTCGATTGCTCGCCAATTCAACTAATGCCACTGAGCTAGAAGCGGCTGCCGAGGCAATTCTAAATTCAGCGACTCCTAGTATTTACACATCTTTAAGAATCATGACGGCGCTCGGCCGGAAAATACACATTATCCCCGTAGATGAAAAACGCTATGCGACTATTTGCAGTCTTGCCTTAAGAATGACAGTCGTCGGCATCACTGCTGCGGTGGACGACACAGATGCCGCTGTCTCGTCGAGTGCGCAAAGCACCTTGGATATTCTAAGCGGATACACAGGCTGAAAATGAAACAAGTCGTTTCAACTCTTGTTAAATGCGGCATTGCTGGCGGACTAATATATTTCATATTGCAGCAAGTTGATTTCTCCGAAATAGTCGCCATCATTAAAGGCGCTGACCGCGTCAAACTACTCACTGGGGTCGCCTGCTGGACAGTTCTGTGCCTACTCGGGGCAGTACGCTGGAACTGGCTGGCAAATGCCGCTGGCGTTACCATCTCGCATGGACGAAGCTTAAGGCTTGTTTTCATAGGATTCTTCTTCAACAACTTAATGTTTGGCTCAACGGGTGGCGATTTAATGCGCGCTTATTTAGTTACTAAGAATATGAGTGAGAATCGGTGGCGAGCAGTTCTCTCGGTGATTGTCGATAGGGTCATCGGATTGTTTGCGTTGCTATCGATTGCTTCTTTGGTGTTGTTGTCTTTTGAGTCCTCCTCGCCCGAGCAGTTTAAATTAATTCCGGGACTGTACACCATGCGTAGATTCGTGGTATTGTTTGTCGTTTGCTTTGTGTGCTGCGTTCTGCTTTACATGTCTGCTCGAGCACGCCGTTTGTTCCGCATACGAGCTATAGTTAGCAAGCTGCCGTTTCAGCCCCTTATTGAAAAGATACACGACGCGCTTTCTTTATACCGCATGCATTATTCCGCGGTGATTAAAGCCTTGCTGATTTCAGTGCCTTTGCAGTTGGCTGGCATCAGTGCTTTCTACTTCATTGCTACCGCAATTGGCTCAACCCTCGTCTTGCGTGACCAAGCAATTATTTTTCCTTTAGTTCAAACTGTCTCAGCTGTACCAATCGCCCCTGCAGGGTGGGGGGTCGGCGAACAGCTATACGGCTGGTTCTTTGAACGTTTCGGCGATACCCTCGCCATCGGAGTTGCAACATCTGTGTTGTTCCGCTTAATTACTCAAATCGGATTCGGATTAATCGGCGGATTATTCTGGGTTGCCTCGTCCGACCGCCGCACCCAATAATTAAATGAGCCTAACCGTTTTCGGATCCATTGGCCGTGATGACATCACCACTCCTTCTGGCTCAGTCGAAGGAGTGGTGGGTGGCTCGGCAGTTTACTTCTCTCTAGCAGCTTCGCTGTTTACTAAAGTGCGCTTGGCTGCCAACGTCGGCAACGATTTCCCCGATCAAGCATGGGACGTCTTGCGCCAACGCGGCACCGACTTTGCCGGACTGCAAGTGTTCGACGATAAAAAAACATTTCATTGGGCGGGTAGCTATAGCGGCGACATGAACGAAGCAGAAACCTTGGTCACTGATTTGAATGTTTTAACGGAGAAACCCTTCGTTCCAGAATCATATACCGATAGCAAGTTTTTGTTCTTGGCGAATATGGCTCCAGAAACACAGCTTGAGATTTTAGGGCAGTTCCCGAATTCAACGGTATTCGCCGACACGATGAATCTATGGATTGACATTGCGCGTCCACAGCTTGATGCCTTACTCTCGAAAATCGATGGCCTTGTTCTGAACGACGGCGAGGCGCGCATGCTTACCGGCGAGCAGAATTTGATTCGTGCTGGGGCTGCCTTACAGAAGATGGGGCCGAAGTATGTGATTGTTAAGAAAGGCGAACATGGCGCCTTCTTGTTTACTCCAGATGAGCGGTTTGGCTTGTTGGCTTACCCTGTTGATAATGTCGTAGATCCGACCGGTGCAGGAGATTCTTTCGCTGGTGGCATGATGGGGGCACTAGCTGCCGCTAGTTCGTTGACACCTAAATCAATTCATCGAGCCATGGCGTATGGCACGGTTTGTGCTTCATTCACCGTTCAAGACTTCTCGGTTAGAGCTTTAGAGCAGGTAACTCGCTCTGAAATCGATGCTAGGTTTGCTGAATTAGGTGATTTCCTGAGTTTTCCCCCTTAATTTTAGTGTCGAGAGGCCTTTTTTGGCGTCTACAGAGAAAATAGTTAATCCTCTCTTGAAATACCTAACAAAAGCCTTACACTAATGACTACACAACTCACAAACAATAACGTGGTAAAAAAATCAACTAAAAAAGCAAGCACTTCTACAGCGAAGCTCAAGGCAATAGCCGAAGCGGTAGCTGCAGTACACAAAGATCACGGCACCGAAGCAGTAATGGATTTATCTATTACCGCCAAAGCGCCAATCTCAGGCGTCCTTACCGGAAGCTTGGGCCTCGACGCCGCTTGTGGCGGCAAAGGTCTACCGCGCGGTCGCGTTGTAGAGCTATATGGCCCAGAATCTTCTGGCAAGTCAACCCTGGCAATGTCCGTAATTGCCGAAGCACAAAAGAAGGGTGGTTTTTGCCTATTCATCGATGCCGAGCATGCGTTCGATCCCGAATATGCTCAAAAGCTTGGTGTACAGCTCGACGGCGACAAGTTCATGTTGTCGCAGCCATCAACTGGCGAAGAGGGTCTCGATATCTGCGAGAAGTTTGTTAAGTCAAACGCGGTAGATGTCGTTGTTATCGACTCCGTTGCAGCTTTAGTCCCACAAGTAGAAATGAAGGGCGAAATCGGCGATGTATTCGTTGGCGTTCAAGCGCGAATGATGTCACAAGCATTGCGTCGTCTAACAACAGTTATCGGAAAGACCGATGCTGTAGTTATCTTCATCAACCAGCTTCGCGAGAAAATTGGCGTAATGTTCGGCAACCCCGAGACTACTCCTGGTGGCCGCGCACTTAAGTTCTACAGCTCCGTGCGTATCGATATTCGCCGCATTGGCGCAATCAAAAACGGCGATGTGATTATCGGAAACCGTACCAAGGCAACTGTCGTCAAAAACAAGGTGGCGCCGCCATTCCGTCGCGCCGAGTTCGACATCCTTTACACCGAGGGCATCTCAACAGCTGGCGATTTGATTGATTTGGGCTTGCAGTATGGTTTCGTACTCAAAGCTGGAGCTTGGTTTAGCTACCAGGCACCCGGTAAAGAGGCTATTCGCTTGGGTCAGGGGCGCGAATCGGTTCGTACCATCCTTAACGAAAACCCAGAATTATCAAGCGAGCTTGATTCTCTCATACGCGAGATGCTAAATCCTAGTAAAGTAGAGAGCCCCAAGTCTTCAGAGGCCTCATCCAAAAAACCTGCTGAAAAACCTGAGGCGACAAAAGTCGCGACAGCCTCAAAATAAAACTCTTTAGTCCTTACCGGTATGAGCAAACCCACAACGGTTGCTGAAATCCGCGAGGCGTTCCTTGGTTTCTTCGAAGCCAAGGGACATCTTCGTTTAGATTCAGATTCCTTAATTCCTTCCAATGACCCGACCTTGTTGTTTACAGGTGCGGGGATGAATCAATTTAAAGACGAGTTTCTCGGCAAGGGTCGCGATATGCAGCGTGTAACTACTTCGCAAAAGTGTATTCGGGTTCCTGACCTTGAAAATGTAGGCGCTACTCCGCGCCACCACACCTTCTTTGAGATGTTGGGCAACTTCTCTTTCGGAGACTACTTCAAGAAAGAAACAATTCCATGGGAATGGGAGTTCTTCACCGAAGTACTCGGATGGGATCCAAAGCGTTTTGTTGTTTCGATATTCGAAGACGACGACGAAGCTTTCAAACTATGGAATGAAGTCGTCGGGCTTGACGCCGAACGTATTTACCGCCTAGGCGAAAAAGAAAACTTCTGGCCATCTTCGGCTCCGTCCAAAGGGCCCAACGGGGTTTGCGGACCATGCTCCGAGATCTATTGGGATAGTGAGCCTGACGAGCCTTTTCCAAGTAACGAGGGCTTGGCCGCATTGCCCGATCGTTTTGTAGAGGTCGGCAATTGTGTGTTTATGCAATTCGATCGTAAAGATGGCGGGGCACTTGAACCGCTGCCAAACAAAAACATCGACGTTGGCCTGGGGCTCGAGCGCTTGGCTGCCGTCGCCCAAAATGCGGTTAACAACTTCGAGACGGATTTGTTCAAGCCTTGTCTCGATGTGTTACAAGAGTTGACAGGTCGCGAATATGTGACCGATTCTGCCGATGGCGTGCGCATGCGGCGTATCTCAGATCACGCACGCGCGGTGTTTTTCTGTATTGCCGATGGCGCTGTACCGGCACGTGATGGCCGTGGCTATGTGGTGCGCAAAATATTACGCCGCGCTGTTCGCGACGGTATTGAGATGGGCATTGATAAAAACTTTTTGTCTGAGCTGTTGCCTTGCTTCCAGAGCACCATGGGGCAGCACTACGACGAGCTAATTAGTCATCAAGATACTATCGTCGCAATGTGCGACGGCGAAGAGGCTCGTTTCCGAGACGTGTACAACACCGGCATCGAGCGTCTTGGTGTCGAGATTGCAGCGCTCAGAGAACAAAACGCTACTGTGTTCCCCGGCGAAATCGCTTTCGAATTACATGATACGTTTGGTTTTCCGCTAGACACAACAGTTGTTGTTGTGCGAGATGCCGGCTTATCAGTAGATGAAGATGCATTTGATGCTGCGATGCAAGAGCAAAAGAAACGCGCCCGCGAGGGTAGCGATATTTCCGGTGACGTGTTCAGTCAGTCCTTGAGTAGCCAACTCAAAGAAGTTGGTGTTAGTCAAACAGAATTTGTCGGTTACGATTGCTTTAGCGTCGATAGTAGTGTCTTAGCCTTTAGTCTCGAAAGTGGCTTGGCGCAAAATATCAACGAAGGAGATAGATGCGCAGTTCTTCTCGATACTACGCCATTCTATGCCGAGGGCGGTGGCCAGGTCGGAGATAACGGAATGTTGTCTATCGACAATAAAGAAGTCTTCAGAGTCGAGCAAACCGTGCAAAACGACGGCTTCTATTTGCATACTGGTGTCGCTTTGGCAAATTTAAGTGTTGGTGCTGCAGTTACAGCAGTCATCGATTTAGATAATCGTCAATTAACGCAATCTCATCATACTGCGACACACTTACTGCATGCTGCGATGAAAGAAATATTAGGTGCGCATGTTAATCAAGCGGGCTCGAAGGTGAGCCCAAAGGGTTTGCGTTTTGATTACACACACCCACAGTCCTTGGGACGAGAAGTTGTGGCACAAATAGAAGAGTGTGTGACTTCAGAGATTTTCAATGCTACCGACTTAGACATTCATATCTCTTCACTAGAGGAAGCCAAGGCTTCAGGTGTTACGGCACTGTTCGGCGAAAAGTATGGCGATCAGGTGCGTGTTGTCGCTGTGCCAGGATTCTCCAACGAATTGTGTGGCGGTTGCCACGTTAAAAACACTGGTTCGGTTGGCATGTTCCGTATTTTGTCTGACCGCGCTCTTTCATCCGGTGTGCGGCGCATCGAAGCTGTTGCCTCTTACCTCGCACTAGATGCGATGAATAGCGAGCGTAAGGTTTTGGCAGAACTAGAAGCCGAGCTTAAAACTCCGGCAGCCAAATTAATCGAAAAAGTCACTGCGCTTAAAGCAGATCTCAGGCGGGCCAAGGCGACTAAGGCCGTCGAGGTGCCAGCGGCCGACGAGGTGCTTGGTAGCCTCGATTTCGAAATAGGTGATTTCGCTAGCAAACACTTTGGCGATCTTGAGGCCGATGAATTGCGAAAAATAGCCGATTCACTTAAGGGCAAATGCGAGCAGCAAGTGCTGTTGCTGACGGGTGGTAATGAGAATGACGTGCCATTCTGTTTCCTCGTGCAAAAGGGCAGTGGCCACAAGGCAGGTGATCTGGCCAAGCAGTTCGGCAAACTAATCGGTGGCGGTGGTGGCGGACGCCCTGATTTCGCACAGGGTAAGGGCTCAGATGGCTCTAATCTGCCAGATAAGGTAGAAAACCTTTTCGCGGCAATCACGTCTTGACCAATGAGGGAGAATCTGCGAAAATGCGCGACTCAATACCTAATGGGTACATAGAAAAATGGCAGTTCCAAAGAGAAGACACTCAAAATCACGCGCTCGCAAGGGTCGTGCAGCAGTACAAGCCCCAAACATACCTTTGCGGGCATGTACGAGATGCGATGCCATAGGGCGTCCGCACACCGTATGCGACAACTGTGGCCATTATGCTGGTCGCGAAGTAGTCGTTAAAGACGAGTTTTAAACCGCATGCGTATAGCAGTGGATATGCTTGGTGGTGATCATGCGCCACATGAGCTTGTTAAAGGTATAGCGCAGGCTTTGCTCAGTGGTGATTTTGTTGCTGACGAGTTATTGCTTGTTGGTCCGCAAGACATTATCTCTGCCCAGTTCGCAGAGCTTGGTGTTAGTGATGTCCCTGAAATACTCCACACCACCGATGTCATCGAAGGCCACGAAAAGCCGATCGAGGGCATGCGTAGTAAACCAGACGCTTCCATTCTTAAAGCTGTTGCCGCGTGCCGTGATGGATTAGCTGGGGGAATTGTTGCGTTCGGTAATACTGGAGCAGCGGTCGCTGCTTCAACTATTGGCCTTGGCCTACTGCCTGGCGTTCGACGGCCGGGTATTGCGGTGACTCTGGTTGGCGCTAATGGTAAATTCGTGCTGCTAGATGCTGGTGCGAATCCTAACCCGAAGCCAGAGCATTTGTTTCATTATGCTTTAATGGGCGCGGCACTCTCGCGTGATATGCATCAGCATAGTAATCCTAATATAGGTTTGCTAAATATTGGTGGTGAAGCGTCCAAGGGTTCTCCTTTGCTACAAGATGTCCATAAACGCTTAGAAGACTCAGGGCTTAACTTCGTCGGAAATGTCGAAGGTAACCAATTGTTCAATGGTATCGCTGATGTCCTGGTAACGGATGGCTTTGTCGGCAATATGGTTCTAAAAGTCGTTGAAGGCTTTGGTGAGCGTGTAATTCAGGTTGGTCACGAGCAGGGGCACGATAAACAGATGAAAGATGTTGTTCGCCAACTATTGGGCGTGTCAGATTTCTCAGAAGCGGGTGGAGCTAACTTACTAGGTGTTAATGGGGTGGTGCTTATCGGTCATGGCCGCTCTAAAGCATCGTCGGTACTGCCTGCTCTCGAAATTGTGCGCGCCGACATTAAAGCAGGTGTTAACCAACATATTGTTGAATCTCTGCAGGCGCACGCGCAAAATAGCTAGGCTCATGAGTAACACTGACACTGATGTAGGAATAGCCGGCTTAGGCTATGCCATCCCGGAGCGTCGAGTAGAGAACAACTACTTCACGCGATTCGTCGAAACTTCCGACGAGTGGATAGTGCAACGGACTGGCATTAGAGAGCGCCGTTGGCTCGAAGACCACCGCAAGCCATCTGATTTGTTTACTGAAGCTGGGCAAAAGGCGCTAAATGATTCTGGTGTCGCCGCCGAAGAGATTGACCTTGTAATCGTGTGCACCGTTTCGGGCGACCATCAGGGTATTCCGGCTAGTGCTTGTATAGTGCATGAAAATTTGGGTTGCAAGGGTGCAGGTGCTTTCGATGTTCAAGCTGCCTGTGCGGGTTTCATTTATGGCCTGTCTATTGGTAGTCAATTCATTAAGGCGGGTACCTATAAAAACATTTTGGTTATTGGCGGCGAAGCTTTGTCGCGTATCGCCGACATCTACGACCGTAACTCAGTGATTATTTTTTCTGATGGCGCGGGCGCAGCGGTGCTACAACCGCATTCGGTTTGTAAGCAAGGGTTGATTGAAGATTTGACACTTGGTGCCGATGGCGCCGGTGCACAATTCATAACGCGTCCGCGTGGCGGAGCTGCTGAACCTATCACGCCTGAGATCTTAGCTGAGGGTACCCACTTGATTCGCCTTGAAGGCCGTCAGGTTTATCGCTTTGCGGTGGCGCAAATGGTTAGCTTAATGAAGTGGGGCATGGAAGGCCAAAATCCA
>JAPKEZ010000065.1 GCA_028821845.1 Planctomycetota bacterium
TACATATCTCCGCGGTCTTCAACCGTTTGTATTCTTAGGTCATCTTCGAGCCACTCCGGGAAAGTGCGATTGTCAGGCACGCCAAAATACTCTTGACGATATGTTTCGCCAACAAATATCTCAAAATTGGGGCCGACCTCTAGGCATACTGGGTTGGCGAGCTGCGGAGTCTCTGCTACCTTCAATATGTCTGCTTCAGCCTTAATCTCATGCTGAATCGGGGACATCGCGACCAAAAGGGCTACTATTGTGTTCATTTATCTATTTTTTCTGTTATTTCTACACCAATGCTTGGTGTTTTATGCATTATTTACCATTTACGCTTTGCAGCGTGGCATTTAACTTCGTACAATCTGTTTTTCATTAACCCCAAAGACTACAAATGACTACCGCCATAATGGACAACTTCACCAATGCTCAAGAATCGTGCTCACAGCTTAGCAAAGCCCTGACCCGCGAAGAGATTCTCGATCACGCCTCTAAATATAACGTGCGCTTCATGCGAATGCAGTTCACCGATATTCATGGCACCAACAAAAACGTTGAGATCCCTGCAAGTCAGTTTGCAAAAGCCCTTGATGGCGAAATCATGTTTGACGGTTCATCAATCCAAGGCTTCACTCGCATCGAAGAGTCGGACATGTTGCTTAGCCCAGACTATTCAACATACCGCATCGATCCATGGCCGAGTTCGGGCCAGTCACATACTGACCACGGCTTGGTTGCGCACATTATTTGTGACGTGATGCTTCCTGGTGGCAAACCTTTCCCAGGCTGTCCACGTGGCATCCTTAAGAAAGTTTGTGATGAAGCAAAAGCAATGGGCTACGAGATGAACGCAGGCCCAGAAGCAGAATTCTTTTTGTTCATGCGTACCGAAGATGGCAGCGCAACTACCGAAACTCATGACAACGCGGGTTACTTCGACTTAGCGCCAGCTGACCTCGGTGAAGAATGTCGTCGCGAAATTGTTATCGCTCTTGAAAAACTTGGTTTCGAAATTGAAGCTGCACACCACGAAGTTGCTGCCGGTCAACATGAAATCGATTTCAAATATGGTGACGCTTTAGACACAGCCGACAAGCTATCCACATTCCGTTTTGTGGTTCGCAAGGTTGCGCGCGACATGGGATTACACGCTACCTTTATGCCGAAGCCTTTGTTCGGAGTAAATGGTTCTGGCATGCACGTCCACATGTCACTCTTTGAGAATGGCAAAAACATTTTCTTCGAAGAAGGCGCGGATAATGACGGTATCTCGAAAATCATGCGCTGGTACGTAGGCGGCTTAATAACCCACGGACGGGCATTCTCTGCGGTAACTAACCCAACCGTTAACTCCTACAAGCGCTTGGTCCCCGGCTACGAAGCTCCTACTCACCTAGCGTGGTCGATGCGTAACCGCTCGCCGCTAATCCGTGTCCCAGCGCGTCGCGGTATCGGCACTCGTTGTGAACTACGTAGCCCCGATCCTTCTTGTAACCCATATCTTGCGTTCGCAGTAATGCTGGCAGCAGGGCTAGATGGTGTGCGTAACAAGATTGAGCCGCCAGCGCCAGTGACCGGTAATGTTTACACAATGAGTGCGCGTGAGCGTTCGCGTTACAAGATTAAGAGCTTGCCGGCCAACCTCGGCGAGGCAATCAATCAATTTGAAAAGAGCCCGGTAATGAAAGAAGCTCTTGGCGAACATGCCTTCCAGCAATTCATCGCGGCGAAGCGTGCCGAATGGGGCGAGTACATTGCACAAGTTCACGACTGGGAACTAGATCGTTACCTAAGTAACCTTTAATAAATTAGGTGCTCGCCGTTAACTGGCGCTGCGCAACAAGACGCACGGCCTGCTGCAAACAATAAAGCAGTGGCCGTGCGTCTGCTTTTTGTTGGCGTGCAATATCATAAGCTGAACCATGCATGGGGCTTAGGCGTAACACATCGGCGCCTACAAACAAACTATTAGCTTGTTCGCGCGGCAACATCTTTAGCGCAATAAAGGCTTGATCATGATACAGCGCAATCACCACGTCATACCTGCCCTTAGCGCCCTCGCTAAAAACAACATCTGGAGCCAAGGGGCCGGTAGTTGTTAAGCCAAATTGTTGGTACGCGCTCTCAATAGCTGGCAAAATCACTCGCCACTCTTCGTCGCCAAAAGCGCCATTTTCTCCAGCATGTGGATTTAATCCAGCAATCGCAACTCGCGGGTTTTCAATACGCAATACATCGCGTGCAGCGAAGTGCGCAACTCGTATCTGTTCAGTCAAGTAATCAACCGTTAGCGTCTTAATCGCGCCTGATAAAGACATATGTCGAGTGGCTATCCATACTTTTAATTCGCCTGCGCAAGCAAGCATACCGTAACTATCTGAATCGCAAGTCTCTCCTATCAGTTGCGTTTGTCCCTCGTAGTCGAATCCGGCTAAATGCATACTCTCTTTATTGACGGGCGGTGTCAACATGGCGTCAGCTTCGCCATCTAAACATAAACGAGTAGCTCTGCTCACGGCCTCGACAGCAGCAGCTCCAAATTGTGCACTTGGCACTCCGACTTGCGCACTCGGCTGCGAAGACGCTAGCTCTAAAACTGGCACAACCATTGGTTGACTTGCTGCAAGTTCAAAGCCGGAGGCAGGTGTCGAAACAGCGCGCAGCTCGATGCTGATGCCATCCCGCGTCGCAACATCTTTAAGATAGCCTATATGCCCCAGAATCAAAGGTGAGCAACTTTCGCGGGCCGTACTATCGGCAAGGCAATGCAAAAGGACCTCGGGGGCGATGCCTCCGAGGTCTCCTTGGGTAACCACGATGCGCGGTTTCATTTGCTATAGTTATTTGTTCTTGGTCGTAAAGTTATTCAACCGAATAATCAATTGTAGCAAATCGCCCTGTTGAAGTCACCGTAATTTTTAGCGATGCCGCCTGGCTGTTTGGATTTGGCTCGATTTCTATCAATGCGTAAATGATTAATGCTGGTTGGTTGATGATCTTACGCGCCGGCAATTCTATTAAGTTCTGAGTTATCGGCAAAGTAAAGGTGCCGCTATTGGTGGTGATTGTTGCTGTACCGCCGATGTACTCGTCAGTAACCCATTGACCTAAACGAAGCTTGCCTTCTTCAAGGCGGCTGCGGTAAACCACAACAAGGCCATCGCGACATAAGCCCAAAATACTGTTCTCGTCTCTAGAATTTACTCCGCCAAAAGGTTCGCCGGCAGCGGTGACGATGTCGTCCGTTAATTTACTCGCTGAGCATAAAGCAAACACCGGCAGTGGTGACATATACAAGAATTTAACTCTCGACTGAGGCGCCGGGAATAAATGATTAAGCTCTTCCACAAACTTAATTGGCAGGCTTCCGATTACTGGGTTGTCGCCATGATCACCTTCCCGTGAAAGGTTTTGGGAGCCTCCGCCGGATGTATAAGCAGGAGAGACAAACGTCAAAGCTATGACCGCGCAGGCAGTAGTCGCAAGCATAATCTTCGACAGTTTGATTAGTTTAGAGTGATATGAATTCATTAGTTTTCTCCTAGCATTTCAAGTGATTGTTGCCATCCCTCAAAATCGTATTGGCGGTATAGTTCAAGCGCGCGTTGGGCGTGTTGCTCGTCGTTGAGTTGCTGGTGCTGCATAGCGATATTGTGAAACACAAATCCAAATGTTGTGTCAAGCTCGAGGATGCCACTTGCGACAATCCAGCGGTAATAACGCAAAGCGGTTTTGTGATTTTGTTGCTCGTTAAACACCATCGCGATTTGCATCGCTGCGTGTACGCGCATAACTAAGCGCTCTGAGCCCTTAAACACACTCTCGAATTGAGAACGTGCTTGTTCGAGATCTTGGAGATGAACATAAATTTGGCCTAGGTATAAGTTCGCCTCAGAGTACTGTGGCTTCAACACTAAACATTGTTCAAGCAAACTCTTGGCTTTTGCTAGAGCGTGGTTTTTGCCAGTTGGTAATGAGATTTGCTCGCTGTTATCCGTACCAGCAAGTTGTGCATCGGCTAATGCTGAAGATGCTTCGGCGTCGACGAATGAGTCGATGTCCACCGGCGACTCTGAGACTGACAACAAATAGCTGTCTTCGCTTGCGGCCATAAGAGTGTAGGCCTTGCCCAGTTGATACAAGGCCCGCGCAAGTCGACGTACAATTTGCGAATCGTCGCAATCGCCAAAGAAATCTCTTACGGCCGAGGCCGAACATTTAGCCACATCAAATTGGTGCGCATCAAGTTCATTGTGCGCCAAGGCTTGTAGGCGAATCGCACCGAAGAACTCGGCGCAATCTGAACAGTGCTCGAGGTGTAGCATAGCTCCAGATGCTTCGTTGTCTGTAACCTGCGCGTCAAGCATTGCGCTGAGCAATGATTGGAAGTCGAGGCAACTAATTGTTGGGTGATTATTCACGAACGCCCCCACTGTGCTTGCCGACGAACAATCCTTTGCTTGCCTTGGCCGATGATTTTCCTGGGATAACACCGTTGCCACTAAAGCTTCTTTTCATGACGTTATATATTTTGCGCCGCGCACGAAAAATACGCATCTTAAGATTTTCAACACGAATATCGAGAGCTGCGGCGGCATCGCGATATGCAAAGTTTTCTACTTCGACTAAATGCAAAGCGCGCTTCTCCGGAGGCGAAAGCGTTTTGAAAGCCTGCGCGTAAAAATGCAAGTAGAGCATCCATGACTGCTCGAGGTTTTCGTAATCTTCTTTAGCCGCTGAACACTCATGAGGGTTTACGGCAGAAAGATCTTCGATTTCTAATGCTGATTCAGCGCCATCTCTTTGACGGCTGATTAGAGAAATCGCCTGATTACGTTGGGCGCGACGGCTGACTTTCAGCGCAGTGTTACGAGCAATTGAGTGCACCCAATTTTTGAACGCACTACCCTTAGTAGCATCAAAATTCTTAGGGTACTTATAGATGTTTACAAACACCTCTTGCATCACATCATATGCGTCAATCGGGAAAAAACTGCGACTTAGGTGGAAACGTACCAGTTTCAGCACCATTTCTTGTGAAAACTCATAGAGTAGCGCATAGGCCTCTTGGGACTGATTTACGGCAAACAGGCCCATTAAATCAGTGTATAAACGGTCCTTTTCTGTTGGCGATAAGTCTTCTAAGCCTTTGCTAGCAAATAAGATGCGCTCGTGGCCGTACTCGGCGCCCAACACTTCCAGCCGACTTGCGTTACAAGCTAATCGGTAAGCTATTGGGGCGGAAGAGGGCATCTGACAGTTTTGCTAGTTGGGTATATGTTAAAGGTAACCAATTATTCTGGGAAATGCGGCGGAAAACAGAAAAATATAGGTCCGGCGAGTAACTGGCGCATGCCCTCTTATCAATCGCGAAGCGGCCGTGGCTGCTCACCCCAGTGGATTATCACTTATTCTCCTCCAGCCATATGGTACTATTTTCTCGTCGACCCCTACCGCCTCTAGCAGACTAGGGATTTTGCAATGAATCTCACGCGGGGTAATTCCGATGGCGCGCGAAACTTCTATGAGTTGGCTACACTCAATAATGTATAAATAAAATATTGCGCGCTGGCGCTTGGTCAGCTTATTGAACCTTTGCTGTATTTCAAGGGGCGCCTCCCCGGGACAACCTTGAAGCTCAGCACCATATTTTATGATTTTATTTGCTCTTGATAATGTCAGTGATTCAATCCATAAGTTAAAAACGCAATTAGCTGGTGGCAGTTGATCGCGGCTTAATAGCAGAATAAACAAATAAGAAACAAGAGCTTCGGTGGACAGTAATAAGTAATTGTCGTTCCTGACGTCGTCGATGCTCTCTTCCAGCCACGGTTGGAGATGCTCAAACAATTCGCCGAAAAAATTCAAGCGCTCACTTGGCTTCTGTTCTTGGGCGGATAAAAAATGTGCACACAACTCACTCCATTCAACTTCCAGCTGCTGCTCAAGTTCGCTATTTAATTGTTCGGGGATGCTATTTTTCATATTTGATAAAAAACGTAAAGCACATTAGTCCTCTCCAATATATACAGTGAGTTGGAATTAGGGGGATGCTTTTTTATCACCTAACCATTTGCACTCAAAAGAGATAACTTGCGAGTTTCTATATTTGTGTATTTTTATTACCTGAAAACCACTTCTGCCTATTTACAAATAAAGTTATCCACAATCCTTGACTCATCACGATGCCTTTTGTGCGCAATTATTTTATGCCTATTAAATAAAATAGCACCAGTGTAGAAGTGAAATCCAGGAAAGGTTCGTGTATAGGGGTATGAAACTAGATGTGATTTGCCTTATATTTTCCTGATAACAAACCTTATCTTAAAAGAATATTCAACTAATTAAGCAGTAAACGAAACATCGTTGCCGCGCTCTATCTCGTCAAACTGATGCATCGGCTCGAAAGCAGCGACGGCTAACTGCTCAGCCCGCTGAGCCATCTCTTTACGATCGGCGTGCGCCACGGTCTCTGCTAAAAATTTAAGTTGCGCCACTTTATTATCAAAGGTTAACAACTTATAAAAGTGCGGAGTAAAAGTCATTTCGCCCCACCACGCCATATCCTTTTCGGCGTGATTATGTTTTGAGCTGGTGGTATAGCGTAACACTGCAATATGCACTGGCAGCTCAGACTGTGCTGCCACCTGAAACATGTTTGATTTATACTGGCGAACTTCGCCGCCAGAAGAAGATGTGCCTTCTGGGAAAAAGATAACTCCGCTGCCCGCATTAACTTTATCGGTAATCCCTTTAATCGCTTCGATCACGCCGCGGCGTTGAGTGCGGTTAATAAACACGGTTCCGGCGGCGCGAATTAACGGCCCCATCACTGGCCACTTTGCCAACTCAGCTTTACCCAAAAAGAAGCCGTCGACTTGCGACCACAAAATCATTACATCTAAATAACTAAGATGGTTGCATGCCAGCAAGTATGGCGCCACAGGTTTAGGGCCACTGCTCACTACCTTCACGCCCATTACCAATAACGTGCAGCGCGACCATACACCGAGCATCGATAGCAACAACTTATCTGCCGCACTCGATGAAACTATTCTAACTAGCGGCGGCAAGAACAAACCTAAAACCAATACTGCCAATGCCGCAAGTCCGACTATTAAACGAATAATCCCGCGCGTATGGGCAAGAAGAAAACGCAGCATTAAGTTCTGGCAGCAGCGCGCTCGGCAGACAGCGCCTCGAGATGCTCAGTGGCATCCGGTGTTGGGTAACAGCCGGTAAAACAACCTGTGCAAAACTCTTTAATCTTATCGTTACCTTCTCGGCCGCCATCGATCATGCGCTGAATGTCTAGGTAACACAGTTCGTCGGCGCCAATCTCGTCGCGGATTTCGTCTAGGCTGCGGTTGGCGGCCACGAAGTCGTTGTCGGTCGCCATGTCAATACCGTAAGGGCATGGGGCAACCAAGGGTGGTGATGTCGAAGCGAAGTAAACTGCTTTCGCCCCCGAGGCACGAGCAATTTCAATAATCTTACGCGAAGTATTGCCGCGCACAATAGAGTCGTCGACAAGTAGCACCACCTTATCTTTAAACTCGAGTTTGATCGGGTTTAATTTACGACGAATTGATTTTTGTCGCTCTTCTTGATTAGGCATGATGAAGGTGCGGCCGATGTATCTATTTTTTGTAAATCCCTCGCGGTATGGAAGACCTAACTCTTCGGCGCAAGCCAAGGCGGCGTCACGCGCACTATCCGGTATTGGGATAACCACGTCCGGAGTCGGGCGCCCTTCCTCTTTCCATTGTTTAGCTAAGGCAACACCAAATCGACGACGTGATTTGTAAACGCTGACCTCGTCTAAAAAGGAATCTGGTCGCGAAAAGTAAACGAGTTCGAAAATACACGGTGTGTGTGTTTCTTCTGCTACTTGAATGAACTGTGGCTCTTCGCCGGGAACAATAACCACAGCCTCTCCGTTGCGCAAATCGCGAACGCGCTCGAAGCCAATGACATCAAATGCTACCGACTCAGAAGCGATTGCCCATTCGGTGCCTTCATCTGAATCGCGACGGCCCAGCACACATGGCTTAATACCGTGCGGGTCGCGAAAGCCAAACATTACCCCCTCGGATAAAATTCCTCCCACTGAATATGCGCCTTTTGCACAATCAAAGGCAGCCTTTACCGCAAGGCCAACTCGTTCAACAATATCGTCGGAGCGCAAAGTGCGTTGCATGCCTTGAGCGAAAGCATAAAGAATGGCCTCAACATCGCATGACGACTCTAGAACAATATTATCATCTGGGAATTTACTTTTTCGTAAATCAACCCAGTTGGTTAGGTTGCCGTTATGCGCCATCGCGACGCCAAACGGAAAGTTAATATAAAACGGCTGCGCATCTTCTTCTGCGCCCATGCCTACTGTTGGGTAACGAACATGCCCTATCGATAAATTGCCTTTAAGGCGTTGAATGTCGCTATAGCGAAAAATATCACGCACCATGCCGTTTTGCTTTCGCAGGTGAAACATGCCGTCAAAAGACAAGATGCCAGCGGCGTCTTGACCACGGTGTTGAAGTGCAATTAAGCCTTCGTAAAGTTCAGGGGCGACGTCGCGCCCAGGCAAGCCAGCAATTCCGAGAAAGCCACACATGGAGAAAGCATTTGGTAAGGTGTTATGCGGTGATTCGCGAATATATTGTAATTAATCTTTCGACTATTTGCGCGTCATCACGGTGCAATTCATCAGCCCATTGACGCTTTTTGTCTTCACGGTCATAAAACGGGTCATAGTAGTTATCGAGCAGGATATCAACCAAGGCATCATAATTGCCCTCTTCCAACAACGACTGCAGCTCGCCCACCCACTTAGCGCCGATGCGTGACTCAAGAAAAGGTAGTGCGCCGGCAATTTGCTGCTTAGCATTTGGTTCAGTGAGGTAGTCCTCCTGTAAAGTGCGGCGCCGAAACTCGCGGCTAGCGGTGATTTTCAACTGCACTCCGCTACTCATTTCAGCAAACAGGCCTTCTGGGACAACAACATCCCCGACTTTACGACTCTCGCCCTCGATAAAAATCGATGACGGCTCTAGCTCTAAAAGGCGCTGTAACAATCGCGACTCAAACATTTTTTGACCAACAGGGTGGCGTCCAACCGCCCCTAGAGCTGATGATCGGTGTTTGGCTAAGGACTCGAGACACAAGGTGGTGTTGCTAATGGACTCTTCAATCTCGATCAGCAGATCAGTTTTGCCGACACCCGTTCGGCCGCGCAGCACGATGCACGGTGGGTAAGAGAATGTGTCGAGGGAATCCATCACCCATTGGCGATAACTTTTATAGCCGCCTTCTAGCAGTACGGCGCGCACACCAAGTGAAAGCAATAAGCTAACGAAAGACCGGGAACGCATCCCACCCCGCCAGCAGTAAACCACGATTTCAGTGTCGTCGGTTAGAGGCTGGTTGACATCGATTGGCGTAGCTTCAATCCCGCGCCGCAGGTTTTGTGCCAGGATGTCAAAGTTGCTGGCCAATGGCTCACTATCTATAGACTGGCCAAGTGCTTGTTTGAGTAATTGCGGCAAACGCT
>JAPKEZ010000187.1 GCA_028821845.1 Planctomycetota bacterium
ATGGCAGTTGACTGCGAGATGAGCAGTCAGTTTGTTTCGGCATTTACTTTGGCTCAATTTCATAGTGCGCCTTTTAGTGTAGTGTCCTTGACAGACAAGCAAATGCCATACTTCGAATTGACGCAAAAAATAATGGAACAATTCAAAGGCCTACCTGAGAGTTATCCGATACCGGCAGATTTTTCTGCAGCAATGTATTTCGCCGGACTAGCGCTTGTTAATAAATCTACTGTTCACTTCGCGCGCGACATCTGCCTTGATCATCCCGAAAAATACGCATACAGTTTCCTTCGAAAACATTTTGGATTGCGTTGGTCTGATAGTTCTTTTACTGTCGATAGCGCAATCACTGCTAATGACGTATCACCTCTTAGTTACGATGTCTCGCTAGCTCCCGACGCAAGCTTGCTAGTTGCCGTCGTGTGCCGGATATTTGCGAAAGACGTTGATTTCGTTGGTAGCGAATCGCTACAGCATAAAGAGAGTGACCGGCAGCGTGCTTTGCATGGCTTACAGCATGCTGTAGACGAAATTGATAGCTTCCAAGATCACCGTATAGCTATGGCAGCCGCTGTTCTACAATTGGCAGTCCCACAGTTGCGAATTAATGGTCGCGACTGCGTAAGCAAATCTTTCCCCGACTTTTTCAAACAATGGTCCCTGTTCGTATAGTTTTGTCCGCTTGCTGCTTAATGGCGGCATGTTCCGGAACACCGTCTCCTCAGTTGCCTCTGGGTGTGGCTCAAGACTTGCGCAACAAGTTTGTTGTTGATTCAAGCGATTATTTGGCCGAAGCGCGAGCCGCTGAGGCTGCTTTAAATTATGCGTTATGCTTAGATAATTTACAAAGATTTGCTTTGGCTGAACCCGAGCAATGTGATGCTAGTTTCTGGCAGTGGCAAGCGCGTGTCGCAGAAAATGTTGACAACAGCATTCAAGTGGTTTTGAACGCACAGCTGCAGTGGTTGACATTTACGCCTAACGATGTATGGTTGCGTATTGACATCGCCGACAGCTATAGTCGCTTACAACGCATCGAGGAGGGCTTGGCCATGCTTACTTACCAAGTTGAAAATGCCGACGAACAAAAGACGCTTAATGATGCTCGAGTATTCTTGATTGAGCATAACGGTTTCCCCAAACGCGCAGCTGAGTTATGCATGGATCTGGCAGAGCAAAGCGACAAGCAGCAGTCAAGGCTGTATTATCAAAAAGCTTCTATGTTGTACGAAGAGTCTGGCAATTTAGCACTCGCTACAGAAGCGATTTCTAGGGCATTAACTGATGAAGATTTGTCAGCGCTTAACGCCGATGAATTATTGCGTTTACGTTCGTTCGAATTAGGTGAGCCACAAAACGTCTCTGATGCCCGCAAGTTGCTGTACATGCATAGCGATGCAAAGTTCCGGTTGATTGGAATTCGCTACATGATGCGGGGGTTTTACCAGGGTGACTTGCAAGACTACATTTTCGCTCTAGGAGACGAAGATGTAGATGTGTTAGAAACAGCTATTAGCCAGGTTGCAATTAGGGGTTCTTCTGCCGAATTATTACTCTTAAAAGAATTCCTAATGCATCCAAACCGCAAAATTAGGTTGGCTGCCATCCGCGCTTATGAAAGCCTCGGAGTCGCCAGCGATGCCGCTATTATTGTTCCTCTCGTGGACATTGACGATCGCGAGCAGTTTCGTGCTTGGCGTTTATGCCTCGAAAGGATGACAAATTACTCGATTGGCCTTGAGCTAGACCCAGATTATGACACTAGATTATCAATTGTTGAGCGATGGCAAGAGTATCTTATTAAACAATGATTCTTTGTTCTAACTTTTTGGTCTTAGCGGCCTATGCGCTGTTTCCGCAATCTGAGTTACCAGATCTCACTAGCGTTCTCAAAACTATCACCGCCGACGGTTGCTACGAGAAAGTGAATGTGTTGGCTGA
>JAPKEZ010000066.1 GCA_028821845.1 Planctomycetota bacterium
GATTGAGGTAAAGAGTTCTGGTAATGAAGTCCCTACTGCGGCCAGCACGAAACCAACAAACCCGTCTTTCCATGCGAATGCTTCAGCGATGCCCAAAGCTCCGTTAATAAAGGCTTGTGCGCCAAATGCTAACATCATGAAACCACTAAGGCACAGTAGCCCGACACGCGTAGTAGATGTGTCGGGCGCATCTTTTAACACACCATCGACTTCGGCTTTAGTCTTGATACTCTTGACAATAACCCATGCATATAAAATGATTAAGAGGATGCTGCTATACGAAGTAGAAGGTGGGTATATAAACCACAGAAACACAAACACCGATCCTGCCGACAATGGCCACAACGATAGCCACCCAATTCCCGCAACTTCCATTTGTTTCTTGCGAGTGCAGAGCAAACATGTACCAAGGACAATTGCGACATTGAAGGCATTAGAGCCCATCAAGTTACCCAGAGAAATTTTAGGGTGTTCTGACACGCTAGAGAGACTCACAAACAACTCAGGCAAAGAAGTGCCGAGCGCGAGCAACAACATACCGGCGACCCAATCAGGCCACCCCCATCTTTGGGCCAACTTGAGGCTGGCGCGAACGGAGTAATCGGCGCCAACCATCAGAGCGATGGTGCCTGCCATTAAGTAGAAAAGGTGCATTCCCATGTTAAGTAAGATAGTATAAGAGACATGAGCCTGCCAATCGTCGCTGTTAGCGTAGAGTTACTTGACGCCCCGCATTACGCGGGGGTGAAGCGCTGCCAACTTTTTCATGCCTATCTCGAGTGTTTACGCGAGGTGGGGGTGATTCCGCTGCTGATCGCTCCTGATTCGACGCCTAATGAGCTGCAACAAATTTTAGATGGCATCGATGGCGTGCTGCTTTCTGGTGGAGACGACATCGATCTTAGCCTAACTGGCGGTGATGCCCCACTTGAGGCGTGCAAGCCCGTGCCCGAGGCTCAGCAAAAGTCGGTAATGGCGATGGTGAACATCGCGATAGAGCGCGATATTCCATTACTGGGTATATGTTTAGGTATGCAATCTCTAGGAATATCCCAAGGAGCAGTGCTCAACCAGCATCTACCGCAGCACAATCAGCACACCAAGGGCGTGGAGCATTCGATAAACATCATTGCTCCGGGCAAGCTGCGGGACGCCGTCGGTGGCGAGCCGTTTTCGATACTTTCTTATCATCACCAAGGTTTAGATTCGGTTAGTCCTCCACTAAAAGTGGTTGCCACCGCAGACGATGGCACTATTGAAGCTATAGAACTACCTGACAAAGAATTCGTTGTCGGCGTACAATGGCATCCAGAGAAAACTCCGACATCCGCAGCTACTCGGGCACTATTTGCAAGCTTTGCCGATGCTGTGAACCGGTATCGCACCAAGCGAGTTAAACGATCATGAGTAACCTAGACAAACTCAAAAAGAAAGCGGCTATTGATGCTGCAAAAGGCAAGAAGAACCTTGTTTTTTCAATCATAGGGTTAGTGATTTGTATTGGTGTTTTAATCCAGTTGAATAGTGCCTCGTCTGTCTCGGGCACTGACGTCATCGAGCAAGGTAAAACGCAAATCGACATTGATGGGTTGTTGCCCAAATTCGATGCTGACTTGCTAGCGACGATTAAAGATTCAACGGATGCCGAGCGAGTGATGCTAGAACCCGAAGCGTTTGCCACTACCCTTTATAATTCTGGCGCCCTACTTTCATCATGGGTGTTTTTGCTTGGAGAACCAGAATACAACTTTGCCAGTGGCGCCGACGACCCAAGCCCGCACCGCGGTAAAGTTTTTCGCGCGCGCGGCGAAATATTAGACGCGCGGAATATTATTCGCGTTATCGGCGAACCTGCCGAGTACTGGACTCTGCTGAAAACTGAAGACGGCGACTCTATGTTTTTTGTTGCAGCGCAAGTCCCAGAGAACTTATTCGGCGCAGATAACTTTGTATTAGCAGATGGTTATTTTTACAAAAATTATCGTCAACGAATTAATGGTAAATGGATTACCGCACCTTTGTTTGTCGGCAACAAACTCGAGCCGTCAGTGCCTGCCGAGCCACCGCGCACACAGCCTGACATGCGAATGCTAAATAAGTTGCAAGATCAGCCTATTGGCACCGACAATAGCACTTTAGAGTTAGACAAGCTTAAAGAAATGTGGCACCTTGCGAACGTGGCGCGCGAAATGCGGCGTAGCCCTGAAAGGGCCGCAAAAGCCAACGAAGCAGCCATTACGCTTGATTTCGCTACGCTTGCTGATTTAGGGAAAAACCCTGAATTGTATCGCGGGCAAATATTTGAGCTTGGCGGCGAAGTGGTTGAAGCCCACACAGGGCGTACCGGCGAAAATTCTTTACGCAGCCGCGAAGTTTCGTCTGCCTGGCTACGCAATAGTTTTTTGGGTGACACTTTGTTGCACGTCAAGGCAGCCGATGAATTTGCTTTTGACGCGTTTCATGGCAACTCGATTATGCATGGCTACTTTTTAATGCTGTGGGCATACATCGATCGCCAAGGAGCATCGCGCCGTGTGCCTGTGTTTGTAGTTTACGACTCACGCGAACAAGAGACACTGATGCCGGACGATGCCAATCCTCTGATTTTTGGGTTTCTCGGTTCAATTATGGCTCTCGGACTAATTTTGTTCTTTGCAGTACGACGCGAAAACCGCCAGCGCAATGAAGCCATGCGAGCTTTAGCCGACCGCCAACGTAGACGCGAGCAGCGCAATGCAAACAAAGGTTAGTTTCGCCAACTCTGGGCTACGCGAGCACTGCACTAAGTGCCTGAAAAAGATGCGTCCACATGTTTCTTCGGTGGTGGTGGTTTATGACTCTGCAGTCCCTGAATATTTATTGCGTCAAGTAACTAATGCCGTGACAGATAATGGCTGTAGCATGAAACTAATAAAGGCAGCCCGGGGTGAAAAGAACAAAACCGTAGAGAGCGCGATGCAGCTAGCCAAGAAATTGCTAAAAGCAAAAGTTGATCGCAATAGTTTAGTGCTTGCCGTCGGTGGCGGAGTCACAAGCGACGTTGCCGGTTTTGCGGCGTCAATGACTTTGCGCGGAATTCGTTGGGCATGTTTACCTACTACCCTATTATCGATGGTCGATGCCAGCATCGGTGGCAAGACTGGCGTCAACGCGCTCGGTGCCAAGAACATGATTGGAGCATTCCATTTTCCTGAATTTGTGCATACCGATTTTCGCTGGCTCAAGTCTCTGCCCGAGCGCGAATTTCGCTCGGGTCTAGGCGAACTGCAGAAAACAGCTTTACTCGCTGGCGGCAAATTATGGCGTATATGCCTCGAGGCCAAAGCAAAACAACTGCGCAAATCAACGCCGACATTGCGCGAATTAGTAAAGCTTTCAGCGAAATACAAAGCTAAAGTAGTTGCCGGCGACCCCAAAGAAGCAAATACTAGGCACATTCTTAATTTAGGACATACCTTTGGCCACCCACTCGAATCAGCGAGTAACGGTAAACTTAGCCATGGCGAGGCGGTTTCATTCGGCATTCGTTGCGCTATCAGCCATTCTGTAGAACAGCAGTTGTGCAGCACCAAACTCGCTGCCGACAACCTCACGTTAAGTCGTAGCATGGGACTCGACACAGTCACAAAAATGAAGGTGCCGACGACGTCTGAATTACGACGTTTATTGGGACATGACAAGAAATCAAAAGACGGCAAACTGACTTTAATCTTAATCGAAAAGGCTGGACGTCCGCTTGTTTGTGATGGTTATTTGGTCGATGATGTAGCAAAAATAATAATTGCTAATCAGTAGGCTTCGGGCGGCGCTAGAATAGGCCAACCTAAGGTCAATCATGCCTCGACGAGACGACATTGAATCCATCCTCATCATAGGTTCTGGCCCAATTGTTATCGGCCAGGCCTGCGAATTCGACTATTCCGGAACCCAAGCAATTAAAGCGCTGCGCGAAGAGGGCTATCGTATTGTACTGGTGAATAGTAATCCGGCAACAATCATGACCGACCCCGAGTTGGCTGAGGCAACTTACATCGAGCCGATTACTGCCGAGTTTGTCGAACGCATTATTGCGAAAGAGCGTCCCGATGCAATCCTGCCAACGCTTGGCGGGCAAACTGCTTTGAACGTGGGCCTCGAGCTTGATAAGAACGGAGTGCTTGAGAAGTATGATTGTGAAATGATTGGTGCTACCGCCGAGGCCATCTTCAAAGCCGAAGATCGCGACGAATTCCGCACCGCAATGGGCGCGATAGGTTTGTCCAGTGCTGAAAGTGAAATTGCACGCACCCTTACCGAGGCTAAAACGGCTGTAGTGAAAATTGGCTTGCCATGTGTAGTTCGCCCCGCCTTCACAATGGGCGGTTCTGGTGGCGGCATTGCTTACAACGCCGAAGAGTTCGAAGAAATTGCGACACGTGGTTTGAGGCTGTCTCCGGTGAGCGAGTTGCTGATTGAAAAGAGTTTGATTGGCTGGAAAGAATACGAAATGGAGGTCATGCGTGACCGCAAAGATAATTGTGTGATTATCTGTTCGATTGAGAACCTCGACCCAATGGGTGTGCATACCGGCGACTCGATTACTGTTGCCCCATCTCAAACCTTGACTGACCGCGAATATCAACGTATGCGCGATGCCTCGTTTGCGATTATGCGCGAAATTGGCGTTGAGACTGGTGGCTCCAATGTACAGTTTGCTGTTAATCCGGCAAATGGCGATCTGATTGTCATCGAGATGAATCCGCGCGTGTCGCGCTCATCGGCGTTAGCGTCTAAAGCAACTGGTTTCCCGATTGCAAAGTTTGCTGCTAAGTTGGCTGTTGGCTTTACTCTCGACGAAATGCAAAACGACATTACCAAAGAAACGCCGGCATGTTTCGAGCCTTCTATTGATTATGTGGTAACAAAGATGCCACGCTTTGCCTTTGAAAAATTCCCCAACTCTGATTCAACTTTGGGCACGCAAATGAAATCTGTTGGTGAAACCATGGCGATTGGTCGCACCTTCGAAGAATCCTTTCAAAAAGCGATTCGTGGGTTAGAAATAGACCGTGTTGGTTTCTCAGGTAAGCGCCGCGAATTTGACGCCGAAGAAATACGTCAAAAGGTTTCGCGCCCGGCGCCTGGGCGCTTATTTGCAGTTTACGATGCGTTCTGCGCTGATTACAGCGTGGCGACTGTGCATAAACTAAGCGGTATCGACCCGTGGTTTTTAACATTCATGCAGCGTTTGGCGATTACCGATCGCGACTTGCAGGGCAAACCTCTTTCTGACATAGACGAAGAGTTTATGCGCAGTCTAAAGCGGGCTGGATTCTCAGATGCGCGTTTGGCAGAATCCACAGGGTCCGCTGAGGCAGATGTCCTCGCGCATCGCGAAAGATTGGGCGTCAAGGTTGGCTATCGTTTAGTCGACACTTGTGCGGCTGAATTTGAGGCTAGCACCCCTTATATGTATTCGACTTACGATGTAGATTCAAACGAGGTTGAAGTTAGTGGCAACAAAAAGATAATGATTCTTGGCGGCGGGCCAAACCGCATCGGCCAGGGAATTGAATTTGATTACTGTTGTGTACACGCTTCATTGGCGGTGCGCGATATGGGATTTGAGTCGATAATGGTCAACTCAAATCCTGAAACGGTTTCAACCGATTTCGACATTTCAAATCGTCTTTACTTCGAGCCGCTTACCCACGAAGATGTGTTGGCGATTTGCCATCGCGAAAAGCCAGATGGCGTGATAGTGCAATTCGGCGGGCAAACACCACTTAACTTGGCAGCTGGTTTGCACGCGGCTGGAGTACCGATTTTGGGTACGCCGGTTGAGGCGATTGACCGCGCAGAAGACCGCGGCATGTTCGCTGAAATGCTCACCAAACTCAAGTTGCGGTCCCCTGCCAATGGTATTGCATTCGATGCCGAACAGGCCTCTGTCATTGCCGACAAAATTGGCTTTCCAGTATTGATGCGCCCTAGTTTCGTTTTAGGTGGCCGCGCAATGGAAATCGTTTACGATCAAAAAGATCTTAAGCGCTATATGGCCGAAGCTGTTGTAGTTTCTAAAGACCGCCCGGTTTTGGTTGATAAATTTTTAGAAGACGCCATCGAAGTCGATGTCGATTGCATTTCTGATGGTGAAGAAGTAGTGATTGGCGCCATAATGGAGCACATCGAAGAAGCAGGAATTCATTCTGGCGATTCAACTTGTGTTATTCCTACCATGACTTTGTCCGATACCATCCTTGATGAAATTCGCGAATCAACAGCGCTGATGGCACTAGAGCTTGGCGTGATCGGTTTAATGAATGTGCAATACGCGGTACGCGGCGAAGTTGTTTACATCATCGAAGTAAATCCTCGTGCTTCCCGCACCGTGCCGTTTGTTGCCAAGGCGACCGGGGTGCCGTTAGCGCGCATTGCAACGCAAGTCATGGCTGGGAAGAAGTTGTCAGAGTTTGACGATTTGCACGAAGTTGTTCCTGAAGAGCACATTGCTGTAAAAGCTCCAGCATTCCCATTCGCTAAATTTATTGGTGCGCGTGCCGACCTTGGCCCCGAGATGCGTTCTACCGGCGAAGTTATGGGAGTCGATTCATCTTTCGGCATGGCATTCGCTAAAGCATCGGACTCAGCTGGGCGCAAGCTGCCTACATCTGGCAAAGTATTTATCTCTGTCAAAGATGCTGATAAGCGCTCGGTCGTTGCCGCAGCCAATGGCTTGTTAGCAATGGGCTTTACATTGACGGCAACTGGCGGAACATTCAAGGTATTAAAGCGCCATGGTATTAAATGCGACCGCGTAAATAAAGTTCATGAAGGGCGCCCTAATGTTGTCGACTTGATTAAGTCTGGCGAAATTGACTTGATCATCAACACCCCGTTGGGCAAAGTCACGCGCCACGACGATGGGATGATTCGTAGCGATGCTTACCAAGTTGGCATTCCGTGCTTAACCACCATGTCGGCAGCAATGGCAGCTATTGAAGGCATCCAAGCATTGCGCGGCGACGAGGCTCAGGTTAAGTGCCTGCAAGAATTCTATCAATCTGTTCCTGTCGAAGCTTAAATGAGGTTAGCTTTCGACGCGCGATGCGAAAACGGCAAAGCGTCTTCGTCCACTCGCGTGCTTGAATTGTGGCGACACGCAGCTGACGTTGTTGACCTTGAGTACATCAACTGGCACGAAGGGTTCTGTAACGCCGATGTGTTGCTTTCGCCAAATAGTGATGTTGCTCCGATTAAGGGTCCTGTCAAAGTTGCTGCCTTGCATGATGTAAACCCTTTGCAGCCTCAGCCTAGCTCATGGTTGAGGCGGGCGCCGGCAATTCATGTATTAAAGAAAGCGGCGCGTAATTTACAGCTCAATGCTGACTATGTGATTACCGGCACCAACTTTGCCAAACAATCTATTGGCCAAGCCTTTCCTGCTCTAGGGGATAAGCTTCATGTTATTCCCCACTATCCGTCGCCAATTTTCACGCCCGGGGAAATTGACTATGATTTGCTAGGCCAGCACTCACTTCCAGAGAGCTGTGTTCTATTCGTATCAGCACTTCACAAGCAAAAAAATTGGGACGGAATGCTCGCCGCATGGTCAGCACTTCCAAGCGAGTTGCGACTTAATCATCCACTAGTATTTGTTGATTCAAATAAGAAAGCGCCGCGCAAGATAACGTCAGGAAATCTTATTTTTACTGGTAGCATTGATGACCAAGTCCTACTTAATTTATATCGTTCGGCAAAATTAATGGTGTTCCCTTCATTCGCTGAGGGATTTGGTCTACCTCCACTCGAAGCGCTATGTTCAGGATGCCCTGTTATTGCGAGCGATGCCACTTCTATACCTGAAGTTCTCGGAAACAGCATAGACTATTTTAATCCTTTTGAAATATCGTCAATAATTACTACACTAGAGAAACACGTTGCACTCCCTCGCCCTGTCATTGATTATAAATCTATATGGAGCGCTGAACTTACCGGAAGCAAACTACTTAATTTAATAAACAATATTTAGTTAACCTCTATAAATGATAAGTAAAGAAAATCTACCTGCTGTTTTATACAGCGCCGCCCTAGCATCAATGGCTTGGTCAAGAGCAGCTCATTGCGCTATCTCCATACTCGCAGTGATTTGCTTTCTTGCAACCTCAGAGAATCGCTTTAAGCAATTCTCTATTCCATTCTTCAACTATTTCCTGTTTTTACTAGGTTTCATCGGCATTGCTTTTGCCCTTTCTCCCGACGCAAGCGCTGCTGCTTATGACCTCAAAGGAGTTTGGCCATTACTGCACTTAGCTTTTGCCCCAATTATCTTCACCAAGTCGAATCAGTCGCTATTCTTAAAAATATTTTTGAGCATAGCCGGTCTTGCTGCAATTTATTCCGTTCTCCAATACTTTGGGATTATTACGCATAAGTCAGAGAATGGTGCGTATGTGACTTTTTCAGAGACATGGGCCTTTGTCGATTGTATGACTTACGCTGTACCTGTTTGCTTTTACCTTACCATAAAAAATCGAGGTAAGCAGAAATTGCTTTTGTTCACGCTTTGCGCCATTTTTATGGCCTCCCTCTGGATCAACCAACAACGCGGCAACTTCTTTTCAGCGGTGTGTTGTTTAGGCATCGTACTGTTGTTAAACGACATCATTAGCCTTAAAGTAAAATATCTTTGCATTACTGCGGTAATGGCTTTTGGCATCGTTGGCACACAGTTCTCAGATTCTGAAATTGGCAATGTTTCTCAAATTCTCGAGAAGCCGTCTGAGGTCTTGGGCCCGGTACGCTTTATGCAATATGATATAGCATATAAAGCATTTATGCTTTCGCCATATATTGGCCATGGTCTTGGCAGCTATCACACTTTTCAAGAAAATGACACGGAATATAGTGAAGACCTAAAAAGGTTAACGCCGCAAGGGAAAAAGACTCGCATCCATTCCATGCCGCTGCAAATATTAGTTTCTACTGGACTGCTAGGCTTAGTCATTGTTTTTGGGTTCTTCCTAAAACTTCTTTTGCCCTTATTTAGGCAACTGAGAACAAACAACATGGTTGCGGTGATTGGTATTTCTGCTTGTGCTATTCACTTCCTTACGAGCATGACGGATTCAACCAGTATTACATCTGTGCGACTTGCCGCGTTCACCATCACCATCGGCTTTGTTTACGGCAATATTTTATCGCCGAACAGCAGACAGCAACGCAGCTAAATCGTCTTTGCGTGTGATAGCCATCGTGCCAATAGCGGCGACGGCACCACCAATTATCGACAGGACCAAATTCAACACCTCATGGTTTGGTAGCACTTGATTATGCAAAACAAGGGCTGCCCCGAGAGCGGCAAATACCGGCAACAACCAAGACCAGGCTTTAGCGATAGGTAACGGAAACGAAAGTTTATGTCGAGACAGCCCCAATAGCAAAATAAGCAACTGCACCAACATCGACACGGACGTCGCCCACCCCGCAGCTGGCGT
>JAPKEZ010000188.1 GCA_028821845.1 Planctomycetota bacterium
ATCGTCGGCGACGCCAGCTTCTTTCAGGGTGTGGATTGCACCATCGGTTAACGCTGAGGTTATCTCAGAATTAAAACGCGCAACAACGATTGCAATTGAGTTGCATGCGCGGGGACTACCTTGAAAGAGCTTTACCATGACTGGGGCGGCTATTGTAAAGCGTCGCGCTTATTCAGTCACGCAAAACCTGTTACTTAAGCGGTTTTGAGGCGAATGCGTTGCTGCATAAATGCCCGAAGTCTCTGAATAAAGAAAAGGACAGTGGCACGACAGTCAAAGTGAAAATAGTCGCCACACTAATGCCACCAACGATGCCAACGGCCATGCCTTTGAAGCTGACGCCACCAGTTGGTTCAGAAAGAGCAATCGGCAGCAAGCCACATACCGTAGTCAGCGCGGTCATGAAGACAGGGCGCATGCGGTCGTTAACTGCATTTATAATAGCTGCATTGGGTTGTTGCCCGCTTCGCTCTAATTGCAGAATGCGATCAATCAAAACGATGGCATTATTCACCACGACACCCGCCAATACAATCATACCTACCATTTCCATGGAGCCGAACGGCTGGCTACTGAGCTTGAAGGCCCAGTTCGCGCCAAGCACGGCAAAAGCTATTGTCGTTAGTGCGGACAGTGGCAGAATCACTGAATTGAAGAGCAGTCCCATCAGTAAGAATACCAACCCAATGGCCAAAGTCATGGCCGAGAATAAATCGGCCATATCCGCTGTGGCCGTTTCATAACCACCGCTTAGCTTCCAGGAGTAAGCCTCAGGTAATTCAACATCAAACATCAAGCGCTGGATGTCATCAGAAGCTACTTTGGGGTCTTTCGAGACAGACTTCAATCCGACGACGTCAGATATTTTTCCATCAAGTCGGCGAATAGCCGCCGCCGAACGGCTGTTGGTGAATTCTGCGAAGGTGGATAGTGGCACCATTTGGTTTTCACTGCCTATCAACATTTCTTTGAGGCTGTTGAGGTTAGGTTCGCTAGGCGAATCGTACTCGATGATAATGGGTACTTCTTGGCTGTCCGTTTCAAAGCGTGACACCATTAACCCTCGCATGGTCCATTCGATATTACCGAGCACCGATTGGCTATCGACACCTAAGCGGGACATGCGATCACGATCAAGTTTGACGAGCACTTCGCGGTTCAGTTCATTGGCCTTAGATACTTCAGTGAAGCGCTCTGAGGCGCGTCCGCGGCGCCGAATGTCATCTAGTATGCCTTGCACGACAAGGCTGTCAGGGCCGCCTACTCTGACGCGAGTCCAATCGTTTCCCTTAGACTCTTCACCACGCGACATCTCTTGTGAGAAGTGATAAGTTGTGCGCGCTCGCTTTGGCATCTCTTGCTTGAGATAAGCCATCAACTTGTCCTTCTCTTTGGTCTTGAGAGGGTGCTCTGGCCAAAGCATAAATTCACCACCGCTACGTGTAAACCAACACCCCGTTCCTATGTAAGGAAAAGTTGTCTTGAAAGACTCGCTATTCAGCACCTGGCTCTCAAGCTCAAGGACTTCAAGGTGTCCATCGTAGAGGGTGGTGCCGTCGACAAAACTAAAACGCACCGATATTTGCCCTTCTTGCTCGCCTGATGATGCGACTTCACGACCTGCTGTTGCCATCGACGACGACATCAGAATTAAAACACAAACAGTCGCGGCGCGGAATCTATATTTTAAGGACCAGTTAACTGCAGCTAATACAGGCTTGGTCATAAAAGCAGGTATCTGACCCGCAGTGGTTTTGACCTTGTCTTTGTCTTTAGATCCAATAAAACGCGCTGCTACGGGCACCATAACGATCGACAGTAATAGCGCAGCCAGCAAGGCCACAATAAGGGGCATGCCAATCGCTTCGG
>JAPKEZ010000067.1 GCA_028821845.1 Planctomycetota bacterium
AGGGCGTAGCACATACTTAGGGTAAGTATCACGTGGACGTCCTTGGTGAATAGTAGCGGCCACCAATGCAGACAATGCTTGTGGCGTAATATTTTCAAAGATACCTTCGTAAAGCATTTCGGTTAATTGTATTTCATAACCAAAAAGGTGGAGGCTCGTTCGTCCGCGACCTAAGATTTCGCTGCCGTCGCTAATGTAGCCCATGGTTCTTAAAAACTCGAAACGCTTTTTAAGTAGCGCACGCATGTGTTTACGATTACGTTCTTCGCGTTTCTTAGAATGTTCGCGGGCCTGGTATGCGGCGAATGATTTTTCCCAGACTTTGGTCGCTTCCTCTGATCCAGCAATACCATGAAGGTGTACTAATGTCGCATAATCAAGATTAAAGCGCGAAGTAATAGGCTCGACGCTGCCATCTTGAATACGATGAATTGGTGCGCCCATGATGTCGTCAAATTCAAGGACACTGTAAACCAGCCCCTCGTCGTCCATGCCGAGACGCCCAGCGCGACCGGCCATTTGTAGATAATCTCGCGTGCGCATATAGTCAAAATCAATGCCGTCAAACTTCATTAACGAATCAAAGACTACGCATCGCGCCGGCATATTAATACCCATGGCGAAAGTTTCGGTGGTGTAGAGCAACTTAATTAACGCCTTCGAGAATAAACGTTCTACGATCTCTTTTTGCTGCGGCAACATGCCGGCATGGTGGTAGCCAATGCCTCGTTCAAGGATGTCATGCAAGTCCGCCATCGCACCACGCTCGTCATTAAACTGGAATTCACTTTTGGCTTGCTGCCAAATCTTATCAAACTGTTTGCGCTCGTCTTTGTTTGTTAAAAAACGATTGCGCGCAGTGCGGCCCGCCTTGCTTTCAGTCAGCTTGCGTGAAAAACAAAAATACAGTGCCGGCAAATTATTGTCATTAATGATGCTGTTCAGTAACTCAGTGTCGTCGCGTCGTTTGAAATTGCGATTACGCGATTGCTCTGAGAAGCGCTTAGCCACTTGCTTCAACCGATGCTGACTGAACACCCCAGCTTTAGGGTGGAACAAATAATGCTTTAACGGCACCGGTCGCTTAGTCTCTTCGACAATAGTTATAGGTCGCTCGCGCACTCTTTCAAGCCATGCTGCGAATTGCCCTAGGTTGGCAATAGTTGCCGACAGCGCCACGATAATTACATTCTTCGGCAGAAACATCAGCGTTTCTTCCCACACCGATCCGCGCTCGGGGTCGTCCATAAAATGGACTTCGTCAAAAACAACCACTCCAACATCTGCCAGCGACTCGGCATCTTCAATTAAAGTATTGCGCAAAATTTCGGTGGTCATCACCAATACTTGCGAATCTGATTGCAAGCTGATGTCTCCGGTGCTCAAACCAACACTCGGGATGGCCTCGTCTTCAGTAAAGTCGCGAAACTTTTGATTTGATAAGGCTTTAATCGGCGCGGTGTATAGAGATCTCTTGCCTTGTGAAGTAGCCAAGTGAATGGCATATTCGGCAACCAACGTTTTACCGGCACCAGTAGGGGCGGCTACTAAAACATTGTGGTCGGTATCGAGCGCTGCGGCAGCCTTACGCTGAAAGTTAGATAGCTCGAATCCTTTGAAATGGGAGGGTCCTAAGTTGGACATGGCCATAGCATGGGTAGAAACAGAGCGTGGGTCAAGGTAGAACATGAGAATGTGTTTTTCCATGCACCGTTCTTCCAGTGTTCTTGTCGTCATCACCGCCATCGTCGGTGCTAGCCTTTTATCCTCATGCGCCGATTCTTCGGCCAGCATGCGCGATATATCTAAGTTCCAAGTCAATCAAGCACCAACTGTAGTTGGCCAGCCGCTACCTACTGAATGGGCTGCGATGTTCAACTTTGCAATGACTAAGGCGCCAATACTCGACCTTGACGATCCGCAGAGCATTGAGCAAATCAAAGGACTGGTGCGTCAAGTGCCATGGATTGACCCTTCTACCGTTGAGGCGTATCTCGCGATGCCAGACGGAGTGAGACTCTATTACAGGGCGATGATACCTGTTCTTGTCATTCGCCAAAGCGGGAGAGCGGTCGGTCTACTTTCAAAAGAAGGGCGACTACTGCCACCCGGCTTTAAGGAGGAGCAACTATCCATGTTCTTGAGCATTAACATTCCTGAAGGTATAGAGTTGCCATCTCCTGGCGATAGTAGCTCGGTAGGATTGCTACAAGAAGCAGTGCGCATTTTCCCCGAAGTCGATCAGTTAAAAGCCCTAACTAAGTTGAATATCGTTGCTATCCAGCAGCAGGCAGACTATCGTGCCAATGAATCCGAAATCGTGCCGCCATTGACTTTTGTTACAGCCGACGGCCTCGAAATAGAATGGGGACGCTCTGTCTACACCCCCGATCCGTTCAGCGTCGATGTCAACAAGCGTCCTCTTACTATTGAGCGTAAAGGATTTCGCTTGTCGCAATTAATGAAACAATTTCCGAACCTGGTTGGGGTGGGGCGCGTTGTGCTAGATGACCCTCTGGTAAAGGTTTTCGACCGTCAAGGTAAACCTATGGCACTAAAGAGAGATATCTTATAAATGCAGCATCATTCAAACTCGGCGGGCGACACCTTTGGGTGGCGACTAGTTGAGCTTGCATGCCTGGCGCTGTCGGCAGTAGTCCCTGAGTTCATCGCACCGACACAGGCTCTGTTAGTGGCCTTAAGCATCGAATTACTACGTGGGCACTCTGCGACAACGCGCCATATTCTGGTGTTATATGCGATCACTTTCGCGTTACAAATGTTACGCTCCGACAGCTCGTGGTGGCACGCAGCTATTCTTTGTGGCATGGCAATAATCTTTTTGCCTCTTAGCGAACGGCATCCGAAGTTGCGTATCGCCGGCCTGTATTATTTATGCATCACCGCGATATTCGCAATCATTAGCGCCACTGGTTTACATCAAGGATTGCCATCTATCAATTTATTCGCAACTTTTGGCGCCGATCACGCACTGTCAGAGCAAACGGTTTTATTAGGTAACCAAGTCAGCGCCGGATTCGCTAATACATGCTTGCCACTGCCGCACAGCTTCGCTCCGTATCCACTAGACGCTAGTAACGATGTCCATCAACAAGCTTTATTTGTACTCGCAATACTCATCGCGCTTGCTGTTGTTGCCACTCGCCGTAACTCAATAAAGATAACCAGCAACATCATTTTTCTAGCGGCATACTGCTTCGTTCATTTCTCGCCACCGACCACAGCGGAAATCTGGACGCCCTCGGCAACGGGAGGATGGGTGGTTCTCGACATACAAAGTGACGGGGGAGTGGTGGTTCGCGAAGCTGGTGCTGACGAATTGCTGCCAGCTGGGAATTTAGCCGTTATTGAGCGCCATCACCTCGGAGCTCCAGTCAATGAGGGCTCAGCGCAGTGGATAAGTATGCTAGAATTGTGGTCGCTAGCGCGTTGTGACGACGTAGCCGAGCATAAATTCTTCCACAACAGATATTTAGGCTCGATACGCTACTCAGTAGACGCCAATGGTTATCTCGTGATTGTGCCCTTGCCCTAAGCATAGTTTCGCACTACAATATCCGACCCTAATAAGCGGATGTCCCGCTTCATCAGTTAGATGCGTCCTACTACATCACATTTGAATTCAATGACCATTGCCCGCGAGTGGCACATGGTTGACGCTGAAGGCGTCACACTTGGTCACATGGCAACTAGAATTGCTATGGTGCTTATGGGTAAGCACAAGCCTACAGTTTCCGAACATTATGATTGCGGCGACAACGTTATTGTTGTTAACGCAGCTAAGGTTCATGTATCAGGCAACAAGTCCGAGCAAAAAGCATACGTTCACCACACGGGTTACCCAGGTGGTCAACGTTCAGTTCCATTTGCAAAGTTGCTCGATGAACAGCCAGAAGAAATCGTAATTAAAGCCGTTAAGCGTATGATGCCAAAGAATAAGTTGGGCCGTCACATGCTAAGCAAACTACACGTTTATGGTGGTGCCGAGCATCCTCATGCAGCACAGCAACCACAAGTTCTAGACGTTAAAAAATAAAGATGACTGAAAATACAATAACTCCAACCGAAGAAGTCACAGTAGATATTGCTGTAGAAGAAATCCCTCAGGTTGACCCTACGGGCCGTACTGGCGACGCAGCAGCCAACGGTTTTTACTGGGGCACTGGTCGTCGTAAAAATGCTGTAGCTCGCGTTCGCATCCGTCCTGGCAAGGGCGAAGTAGTCGTCAATGGTAAGCCACTTGACGTGTATTTTGACCGCGTAGTCGATCATACAGAAGCCCTTTCACCATTGATAACACTTAAGTCGTTAAAGAAAGTCGACGTTTTTGTTAACACTCATGGTGGCGGAATGACTGGCCAAGCTGGTGCTATCCGCATGGGGCTTGCACGCGCATTGTTCGTCTGCTACCCAGACTCACATGGTGTGCTTGCTGCAGCCGATCACTTCACGCGTGACTCACGAATGGTCGAGCGTAAGAAGTATGGCCGCCACAAAGCTCGTCGTGGACATCAGTGGGGCAAGCGCTAAACCGCTTATTTCCGCTCTCAAAACAAGGTTGGCTTTTCGTCAACCTTGTTTTTTTTATTGCCTACACTTGGGATTGGCAACGGGTTGTTGTATTCTAGTGGCGGCAGATAACTACATGGCAGGACACTCACATTGGGCAAACATTCAACGCACTAAGTCTAAAGAAGACTCAAAGCGGGGCAAAGTATTTTCTAAATGGGCGAAGCACCTTATGGCTGCAGCGCGTGAGGGTGGGAGTGATCCGTCGATGAACCTCAAACTGCGTTATGCGATTGACCACGCCAAGGCCGACAACATGCCTAAAGATTCAATCGATCGTGCAATCAAAAAAGGAGCCGGCGAGCTTGAAGGACAGGTTCTTGAAGAAGTTATGTACGAAGGGTATGCCCCAGGTGGCGTAGCGGTAATGATTGAAACTCTAACGGACAACCGGAATCGCACCGCACCAATCGTGCGGGCAGCTATGTCGAAGCGCGGCGGCTCTATCGCTAATAATGGTACTGTGAGTTATATGTTCCATCGCAAATCAGTTTTTGCGCTAAGCCGCGATGGCATAGACGAAGAGCAGCTTATAGATGTGGCGCTTGAAAACGGAGCCGAAGATGTCACTACGGATCAAGAAGAGATCTTTGGTATCGAAGGTCCAACCGAATCATTCATGGAGTTAACACAAGCCTTCGAGGCTGCTGGCTATAAGGTATTAGACGCAGCATTGCGTTACATCCCTGATAATTATGTCGCTGTTGATGATGCCACAGCTAATTCTCTAGAAGCCATAATTGATTTACTAGAAGACGACGACGATATACAAGCCGTCCACCATAACGCCGAATTCCCATCATGAAAATGCCCACACGCCCACTGTTTGTCTTGTCAGCCAATGCTGATGTAATCGCTGCTTGCAACGAAGCGGCTAATATAGCAGGCAATGCAGTTGCCGATGTGATTGTTTGTGATGATTTCGCTAAGCTGAAAGACGGTAGCTTTGATGGCTTGGTAGTGGTTGACCCCACGTTCATGGCACCTCTTTCGATTCACGAGTTTACTTTGAACTTTTTGCGCGAGCATCGTGCTTTGCTGTTTCTGTTAACTACAGGTGATGCGCGTCATGCCGACGGCCTTGCGCGATTTGTTGGTGCTCAAGCAGCTATTGCTATGCCGGTCGACGCTGCGAGCCTTGCCGACCACTTGTCTTCACCGTTTGGCGCGCCAACAGCATTGCGCCCTGAGCCATTGCCTACTGCCGATACAGACGCTTTGTCTGAATCTCTTGACGATATACTTAAGGGGCGAGAGCCACAATCGCGCGAACGTTTCCTGGAAGCGATAGCCGATTCCGAAACAGGTTTGCATACACCTGAATTTTGGCAGCACCGTCTCGAAGAAGAGTTCAAGCGTTCTGCTAGATTTAGATTCCCGTTGGGCTTAGCGTCATTCAGCTGGGAAGGCGAGATAAGCCAAGATGTGCTACTCGAACTTTCTGGCTTGTTGTTGCTCGATACTCGTGATGTCGATGTAGCTGCTCATGTCGCAGAACATTCATTAGTAGCGATGTTGCCGCACACCGGACCTGAAGGTACACGGATGTTCGCCGAGCGCGCTATGAGAACAATCTCCGAGCATAGCTTGATAGATTTACTAGGAGAGCCGCTAGAAATGGTTTCGGATACGGCTGTGGCGCCAGATTCATCTTTAGCAAACTCGAATGCGTTTTTGGCGCAAGTGCTTCCTAAGCAAGACAGCTTCGAGCTCGAACTTTAAGATCGCGGTGCTTCGATGAAATCGGCTATTTTCCATTCGCTAGCAATAGTGAATGAAGACAGCTGTTCGTTGTCGGGTAAGCTGCGAATTACTGGGTCGCTGATGTCGACTATTACGCGTTTTCCTTTAGCGTTAATAAAATTGTGCGGCGCAAAATCAATTTGTGCGCCGAATTCGCCAGCACTAGACTCTACCGAAAAATAATGTTGTGCGACGCAAACAGTGCCAATAATTTGGCTATCGTTGTATCCCCACCAAATCAACACTTTGCCGTCGCTAAGAGTTTCTTTCGACATGACTTCTAGCTCAAAGGCATATTTGCGAGTGCTACCAAGTTGCTCATCAAGCTGCGGACGGCTAATCAAGTAGGCATCGAAGGTGGCGCCGTAATTGCGTTTTAGCTCGCGCGCAAAGCAAGTATATTCTGCTTGCGCCGCGTCATTTGACAGAGCGGCGAAGAAACTTTTTGCACATTTCTCTGCTGAACTGAAGTCTGGGCGCTCGATTAAAGCCTGCGCTGCTTGTGGGCATGATTGACACGCAGACAATAAAAGAGAAACTAAGCTCAGTAGAAGGGTAGGCAGAGGGGCTCGCACTCTTTTATATTGGTGTATTCCACATGCTTAAGCAATCCCTTTACCGCAAACTCTTGACATCCGCTTGGTTGCTGATGCCGCTCGCATGCAGCCAACAGTCTGCGGCATCTAGTGATTTACAGTTCGATAACACGTTGCAGTCGCTTGGCACTTTATGGGCCGGAGAGCGTGTGACCCTTAACTTCGATTTTGTTAACCACCGTGATTCTACTGCGATAATCAGCCGTATAGAGACAAAATGCGGGTGTCTCAGTCCCCGCGTATTTGTGGACGGTGAACAACGCAACCTTCCAGTATCACTAAATGCCGGTGATTCTGGCTATGTAGCGGTCGAGTTTGATACAGCGGGTTTTAAAGGCACCAAAGAGACCGGAGCTAATATTTATGTAGACGGCGCTCAGCAACCGATATCACTGGGCGTCAGTGTGTTTCTTATTAGTTGGTTTCGCCAGCAGCCATCACGAATTGTTTTTGACGAAAGCGATGGCTCAAGTGAGCAGCGCATGACTGTGCAGTTTACTGGGCAACAACCATTTAGTTTTAGTGAAGTACTCTCAGCCTCACCACCGTTACAAGTTAATTTGATTGCTAGTTCGCAACCATCGGCAACGCAAAGTGTTGAATTGATTTTGCCACCACAGTCAAGGCAAGGTACGCAAACCGCGACTTTTAGCCTGCTCAGTGACCACGATAACTTCCGTACCGTGTCTATGGTGCGTTACTCGGTCAAGCCGCCAATCTTTACTGTACCAAACGGTAAGTTGTTACTTGGCGAGGTGCCAGCTGCGACGGCTAGTTTTGCTGCAGTAGACGTAGTGGCAAATGTCGGAACACTCGAGGTTGTCGGCGCTGTTCTTAATGGCATCGAAGTGAGTTCAGTGCGCATCCAGGAACTAGAACATGCCAAGCACTTTCGATTTCAGTTGTCAATCACTCCGCCGAGAGATGGCGGTGCTTTTGGTGGAGAGTTGGTTATTGATTTAATTCACCACTTTGATGGGAAAACAGTGCCCGTAAGCCGTAAGATTCAAGTATTCGGTGTTTCACCCACCACCCATTTGTAATGAAGTACATGTCCCGTTCTGTTTTGATTGCTGCCAGTTTGGTATTGGCAGCCTGCGGCCAAAATTCTCCTGCTGGCGGCCTTTCGACGACTTTAGAGCGCAGTCCTTCGCTGAGTGACCTCAAATTCGAAAAACTCGATAGAGATCTTGGTGAGGTTTACCAACAACACACCTACGACCTCGATTTCCCTTTTGAAGTAGTAGGAGACGACGACATAGTTATCTCCGAGATTGATACTTCATGTGGCTGTACTAATGCTTCAATTTATCCAACTTGGGATACAAAGACTTATGGTGATGTATGGCCTCTTAATCAGCCAATTCCTGCTGGGTCGAAAGGTTCTGTTCGAGCTATATTTGACGGCTCGCGCTATAAGCGCGATAAGTCGTCAACTATTACTTTGCGCGGTAATTTTTTAGAACGTAAGGCGACCCTTGCCGTACAGGCTTTTGTGAAGCCGGTGTTTGATGTGCAACCGCAAAACATTAACTTCGGAGAGATAATCACTTCGGCCTTGGTCGAAGAATCTTCTGAAAAGATGATAACAGTAACAGCTATGCAAGATTACGAGATTGTGCGCTGGGTGCGAGTTCCTACTGGGGTTGAAGTGAATCCTGTTGGCGAAGTGACACAGCTTGAAGGTGGCGAGGTGTCACGACAATATCGCGTTGCGATTAACTCAAATATAGCATCGGGGCCAATGGCATCTTCAGTTGATGCCGAGACATCACTTGGTGTAAATTTAACTTTCACTGTGGCTGCGAGAATTTTAGGGCCGGTGCGCTATGCACCTGCACAGCGAGTCGCTTTCGGTATCTTTGACGAAGGACAGCGCAAGCATCGCACCGTTAAGCTCGAGTCAACCCGAGGTGCTCCAAATATGCCTATGCCAACTGCTGAGATTGTCGGTGGTGCGAAAGATGCTATTGTGATCGAAGAGATTAAGCCAACAGAGGCTGGTTACCAAATAAAGATGATAATTTCCGAAACCGTGCCGCCCGGGAACTATAACGGTTTATTGAAGATTTCGTATCCAGGCAACCCAGATTACGAGCAACATGAAATGCGAGTAAACGCCCGCATTCGTAAAAAGTGAGAAAGAAACTAGGTGAAATGCTGCGCGAGAGTGGCGCAATAAGCGAAGA
>JAPKEZ010000189.1 GCA_028821845.1 Planctomycetota bacterium
CCCTAAAGCAATGTCATTCAACACCTCAAGTTGCATGCCTTCAAGCAAAGACTCCATCTGATTTTTATTTTCAGCAGATGCTTCGCGCAAAATATAAGGCTCGACTGCTGATTTGTACTTGCCCACTTTTGTTACCTGGAATTCTACTCCTATCTTTTCGAAGGCCTCTGCATAAAAATTAAGTTCGGCTGACATACCCATCATCGACAATTCACCCATTGGCGGCATATAAATCTCGTCGGCGATAGAAGCTAAATGGTAAGATTGCATGTCGTAACCATCACTGAATGCATATATCTTTTTGCCAGATTGTTTAAACTCGAGCAAAGTGCTATGCACTTGATGACGCTGCGCCAGGCCGGAAATCTGCATGCTGCCGTCAATCAAAATAGCCAGGACCTCATCATCTTCGGCGGCGAATTCGATGGCCTCTAACAATTTGCGTAGTGCAACACTGCCCTGATAATTACCCTGCAGTGCGGCAAGTGGAGCAGGCACACTGCCCGTTTCGCTGGTAGCGACTCCACTGTCGAGGACCAATACGTACTCATCTAGAGACACTGACCCACTTTCTAAAGACGCTGATTCTAAGGCACCAGCAATCATTGCTGCGCCAAAGAAGAACAGCAGAAGGCCACCAACCATAGTTGCAGCTACACTAATTAAGAATTTCTTCATGTTTTAACTCGAATGAACCGTTACGCGAATACATACGTATCGCCAAAGGGAATTGTAGCTTATCTTTGACCAAAAGCAAAACGCGCTCAAAGCCAGCGCTGCTTACCACAACAGAATTTATCGTACGCCGAAGACGAACTGTTCTCCACGCCCCAAATTTTTGTTTATCTGGTGTCGGATGGAGCGGACGAATTAGCAGTTGCTCAACCGTATCAAGATAAGCATTGATGCCTCCATTGACATCAATCGGAATGCGCAGCAGCTGTGTCTCGGAAATATTGGCGTCGTGGCTGTAAAGCACGACTCCGGCAATAGGTGAAGACGTCGCGCCCACTCGCATCTTCAATATCAGGTCACCTGCCCCATCCCACATGTAAGGCAAATCTAAATCAACTTGCGAGTTTGGCATCGACGACAATAAATAATGACTGTTTTCGGTGTCCCAAAAAGCATGGCGGCCACGCAAGCCTTTGAAGTCACCTGGATTCTGTAAACCAATGGCGGGCTTCAGCGCCCATGGCTCAGCGGAAGGTGAGCTACGCAAACACAACTCGGCCGCATGCGCCATAAACGAATAGCGTACTTCAGCTGGGGCAGATGCTAGGTTGTTCCAGTTAAGTTGTTCGAACCAACGGTGTATATCATGTGCATGAGGCCATTCACTGACATCACTTTTGTTTATGGGCGCCCACATCTCCGCCCACCCCTCTTGAAACCACTTCGGCGAATTAAACAATTCTGGATAGTCACAGCTTATTAAATGACCAGCTTCATGCCTAAAATCATGCAAAATAGTTTGCGGTGGTGACGGCAACTCGGCCAACAGGCGATCATCTACTGGCAAGACTAACAACGACAAGCGTTTATCAATAAAAGTGCGGGGGGTATCGGCACGGCCGCTTAAATCGTTTGCTAAGTAATATTTCTGAGCAGCTAGTGGACTTTCTAGCAGCACCAAACGCAATGGTCCACTATCGACTTCTGTCCAACGCTCAAGGAAGTCGCTTTGCGACGCACGCAAGCTATCAAATTGCTTCTCGAAACTATCGCGCCAATGAGCATAGCGCGGTGGCAAAACTATGCTTACTTTATTGACAATATCAGATGCGCCGTCATTAACGGCAACAGAGCTACAACTAGCCAGTAAACACAATGCCAAGACTTGTTTCACTAATTCG
>JAPKEZ010000190.1 GCA_028821845.1 Planctomycetota bacterium
GCCGAAGAAGCACCTGCCGAAGAAGCACCTGCCGAAGAAGCACCTGCCGAAGAAGCACCTGCTGAAGAAGCACCTGCCGAAGACGACGACAAGTAGTCGCTGGGCGGAATTTGCTTATTACAGCGTATACAATGACTTTGAGGCGGCATTTATCACACTATTTGTTGCTATGAGTCGATTAGCTCGAGCATCCAGCCAACGTTTTTAACAAATTGACATTTACTAACTCGCCAGCGGGCCCAACTCCCACTTGCGGCATACTAATTCCAATTCAAGGAGAAATGACATGGCAGTAACAGCTGCATTAGTCAAAGAACTTCGAGACAAAACTGGTCTTCCCATGATGGACTGCAAAAAAGCACTCACAGAATGCGATGGCGATACACAAGTAGCGATCGATTGGTTACGTGACCGAGGAGCAGAAATCTTCGAGAAACGTTCTGGCCGCATAACCGACTTTGGCCGTTTTGGCCAATACTTGGGATTGGATAAAGCCGCTTGTGCAATGGTCGAATTAAAATGCGAAAGTGCCCCAGTTACCACACACGAAGACTTCATTCAATATGCTGACGACTTAGCACAGGCCGCAGCCGAAAATCCAAGTGCGACTGACGCAGACGCTTTATTGGTATTACCGTGTCCAGGCAAAGACGGTCTGACATTAGCAGAAGTCAAAGACGAGATTTTCAATCGCATCCGCGAAGTGTTCAATATTGGTCGAATCGTACGCATCGAAAGTGGATGTGCGGGCTATGTGCATAACGCAGGCACTATCTCAGGAGTTATCTTAGCAGTCGAAGGTGGCGATGAAGAATCTGCTCGAGATATCTGCATGCACATCGCAGCGATGCGACCAACGGTTGCAAACCCAGATGATCTACCACATGAAGTTGTCGACGCGGAACGCCAATCGTTACGTGACGCGGCATTGGCTGAAGGTAAACCTGAAAACATCGTCGATCAAATGGTCGAAGGTCGCATGAGAAATTTTCTGGAAAACCAAGGTGTGTTATCCGAACAGACTTATGTAAAAGACGACAGCCAATCCGTCGGTAAATTCGCTGCTAGCAAAGAAATGAAGCTCCTTCAATTCGTACGCTGGGAACTCGGTGATGATACTGAAGAATCTAGCTCTGTTGCAACAGACGACACCGGGGAATAGTCGGAATACAATAGCGGAATTTGTAAGCCCCGAGTAAAATCGGGGCTTACTTTTTACACTTTTACTGCTACCCTAATTCAAAACAAACAGACCCTAATAACGCATTATTGAAGGACTCCGAGTATGACTGCCGCAGCAGACGAAACCAATCCTATCTATCGTCGTGTTGTCCTCAAGCTTTCCGGCGAAAGTCTAAGCCGTGCAGGTGAGCGTGGTATCAACATGGAAGAAGTTGCTGATATTTCTCGGCAAATCAAACTTGCCGTAGAGCAAGGTTGTCAAGTTGCGGTCGTCTGCGGAGGTGGTAACATCCTACGTGGTGCTCAATTCAAAGAAAAAAATGTGGCCATCCATGAAGCAACTGCACATTACATGGGAATGCTAGCAACGGTCATCAACGCATTAGCTTTGCAAGATGCTCTGGAATGCATCGGCTGTCAAACCCGCGTCATGTCAGCGATTCGGATGGACGGAGTGGCTGAGCCCTATATTCGCCGTCGCGCGAGTAGGCACTTGGAAAAAGGGCGTATCGTTATTTTAGCTGCTGGAACCGGCAGCCCCTACGTCACAACGGACACCGCAGCCGCTCAACGTGCGATGGAGTTAGAAGCAGACATTCTCCTGAAAGCAACTCGTGTCGACGGTGTTTACAGCGAAGACCCTGAAAAGAACCCACATGCGGTATTTTATCCCG
>JAPKEZ010000191.1 GCA_028821845.1 Planctomycetota bacterium
TATGCTAAACAGCCGCAGTGTCGAACTGTTCAGCACGAACTTGAAGCTGCATGGTCGGAGCTAACTGGTGAAAGCGTAAATATGTTGGCTAGTGGACGCACTGATGCGGGAGTTCATGCTCACGGACAAGTAGTGCATTTTAACACCACAACCGATTTCGACTCGGGGCGTGTTGCTAGCGCCTTAAATTCAAAATTTGGCGATGACTTGGTGATTCGCGAGTCAGTAGAAATGGCTAGCGATTTCCATGCCAGCGAGTCGGCACAATTGAAACATTATATTTACCGCATTGCGACCGGATCGACTCCACCGGTATTAGACAATTTAACCTGTGAATGGGTGCCTCAGCGGTTAAATATTGCCGCTATGCGTGATGCTTGCCAATATTTTATTGGTACGCACGATTACGAATCTTTTGCCGCTGCTAAGCGCACGACTTCGACAACGATCAGGACTGTGACAAATGTGCATATCCAAATTCAACGTGACCGAATTATTATCCACGTGCGTGGCACTGGCTTTCTCTACAAAATGGTCAGAAATATGGTGGGTAGTTTAATAGAGGTGGGGCGCGGCCGTCAGCAGCCAATCTGGATAAAAGGATTGTTACGGGTCTGTGATAGGAATCTGGCTGGTGCGACTGCGGCAGCTAAGGGGTTGACCTTATATCGAGTACATTATTTGAAGGAACCGTTTTCACAACTTCACAAGCCGTCTCCGCTAAGGTATCCTAGGCGAACCACTAACGACTGACTCAGCATGAAAATATCCATCACTTGTCGCCACAGCGACTTCCCTCAGAATCTTCAAGACCACACTGCTGTGCATGTGCAAAGTCTTGAGCGTTTTGGCGAGCACTTTGAATCTGGCGAAATAGTCTTTGATACCGAACACGGTGAAACGACTTGTGAATTGATTTTGCACCGACACAGTGGCGACCCTTTTGTTGCAAAAGACTCTTGCGCGGATAGCCGTAAGGCAATCGACAATGTGGTTGATAAAGTGAAGAGCCAAATTATTAAGTACAAAGAAAAAAATTCCGCAAAGTCTCGTCGCCGCGAAGAAACTTTGCACCGCGCATCTACTGATAGTAGTGTGCCTTCTGATAACAACACCGACCAAGCATGAACTTCGTAGAACTCTTTAAGCCTGAAAGCATTGTCCTCGATCTAGAGGCATTTGATTCAGATTCAGCATTAGCCAGTTTGACTGATGCGCACATCGCTAACAACCCTTCTTTGGCAGAACGCAAAGACGAAATTCTCGAGGCTCTAAGAGCTCGCGAATCTGGAGGTTCTACCGGTGCTTCTGGTGTCGGTATCCCGCATGTCAAGCTTGAGGGTCTTGCCGATGTCTCAATCGTAATCGCTATTCATAAAGAAGGCATCGATTTTAATGCGCTAGACGCCGAAGACGTTCACGTGTTCTTTTCAATATTGCGTCCTGCAGAAGGTGCTGACGATCACCTCGATTTGCTGCGTTGGGTCGCTTCACTAGCTAAGCACGAAGATTTCGTGTCTTTCGCCTGTCAGGCTTCTGATTCGACGCAGGTTATTGACTTGCTGTCAGAATTAGCTGAAGCATAATCAAATGACGACCGTAGTGCGCCAGGCCACGGTTGCAATTGCTGACGGCATTCATGCCCGTCCTAGCCACGCCATTGTGAGCTTGGCAGTTGATTTTGATGCAAGTGTCTGTCTGCATTTCGACGGCCGCGTCGCCGAGACTAAAAGCATATTGTCCGTGATGACTTTGGGCGCACCGTTTGGTTCGATGATAGAATTGCGTGGCGAGGGTGTCGATGCCGAGCAGGCGGTTGACGCGATTGCTAACTTAATA
>JAPKEZ010000068.1 GCA_028821845.1 Planctomycetota bacterium
AGGCGCGAGGTCTTCCCCATTTGGCGGCCGGGTTAAAACCACTAACAAAGAAGCGGCGAGACCCATCGCTAAAATCAGAACTTGGCGTGGCCAAGTCTTTGCTGCCGGCGGTAACTGCGCGTCTATGTCTGACCACAGCGATTCAAGGTAAGCGCTGCCGATTTTACCTTTAACATCGAGCAGAGCACGGCGCGCATCAGCATAAGCATCGTATTCTGCTTCACACAACTTACAGCTATCGATGTGCTCTTCTAGCTGGCACGTCAGAAGACTATCTGTTTCGCTACTGCCGAGGTCGTCGCCAACGTAGAGCGGCAAAAGGTCTACTGCTAGGTGACATTTCATAGTGCATCTCCTGATGATTCGGAGCCAAAGCGGCGCTCCCATTGCGCGCGGAACAATTTACGAGCGTTGTGCAAACGCCAGCGCACAGTACCTGGAGTGGCACCTATTTCTTCTCCTATTTCGGCACAAGACATAGATTGAAATTCTCGTAAAGTGAGTACTTGGCGAGATTGCATAGGCAAACTTCCTAGAGTAGCGCGCACCATTTCCAGGCGCTCTGCTCTCGAAACCTGATGCAATGGCCCCTGAGAAGTTGTTTCGTAGTCACCAACTAACTCGCTCGTACTTCCCGGAGTGCCAGGAGCCATGCGGCGCACACGGTCAATAGCATGATTACGCAAAATACGAAAATACCATGCTTGAAAGCTTAGCTTAGGGTCGAAACGATCGCGGGTATCGTAAACCTTCAAAAAAGCCTCTTGCGCTATTTCTCGAGCAATTTCGAATGAGCGCACATAACTACGCGCCACATGCACCGCTTTACCCTCGAGCCTTTCGACTAACAAACGAAAGGCGTCACACTCGCCATCGCGAGTCAGCACAAACAAATCTTCGTCGGTCAAATCATGCCACTGCGACAATACCTCATCTTTGCCAGTTGACTTGTCGTCACTGACATCTGAGAGTAAGCGCAAAGCAGAATCATCCATATATTCAATTACGCGGCGACTCGTCAGGTGTTGGCGAAAAATCAGGGGTTTCTGCGCTATTTCGTGGGGCATCTACATTATCTGCTGCATGTGCAACCACTTCAGCCGATAACGACGCATGCTGGCGAGTGATGTTACGGAACTTTTCGTCGCGACGGCTTAACAATTGCTCGCTATTAAGGGTAAGCAACTCTGTCAGGCACTTGTCAATATAGTCTGCCACTGCCTCAATCGCAGTGGCCGGATCGCTATGAGCCCCACCAACAGGCTCGGCAATAACATCGTCGACTATACCAAACTTGAGAAGTGACGGTGCTGTAAGCTTCAAGGCTTCAGCAGCCTCTTCTTTGCCATCGGCGCTACGCCACAAAATCGACGCGCATCCCTCGGGAGAAATAACCGAATACCATGCATTTTCAAGCATGGCCACTTTGTCGGCTACAGCAATACCCAAAGCACCACCAGAACCGCCTTCGCCAATCACAATTGAAATAATTGGAGTCTTAATAGAGAACATTCCGTATATATTCTCGGCAATAGCCCGAGCCTGTCCGCGTTCTTCGGCACCTACGCCCGGATAAGCGCCCGGAGTATTAATAAGGCACACAATAGGAATACCCATACGCTCAGCCAGTTTCATTTTGCGCAAAGATTTGCGGTAGCCCTCTGGGTGAGCAGAGCCAAAATTACACGACAGACGATCTTTGGTATTTTGACCCTTACGCTGCGCAACAAGCATTACCTTATGACCACGGATGGTAGCCAGTCCAGTGGCCATCGCGCGGTCGTCGCCATAAAGACCATCGCCGTGCAATTCAATAAAGTCCTCGCACATACCATCGATGTAATTAGTAGTCAGCGGACGATTAGGATGACGTGCGACCTGTACACGCTCCCATGCGCTAAGGTCAGCGTAAATTTCGGTAGTAAGCCGCTGTAAGCGGTCTTCATAGAAATCTATCTCTTCCTTTAAATCATGCGAGGTGCGTGCCGCCAGATCTTGCAATTCAAGCAAGCGACTGCGGACGTCTTCAATTGGCTTCTCAAAGGGCAATGCCGTGAGAGTCGCGTTCTTCTTTTTGTTCTTTTTAGCCATAAAGCATTGAACGTGCTTGGTAAGCACTAGAGTTCCTATTAGAATACACTAAACTTAGCCCCAAAGACTACCAAAAACATGAATCAAAACGCTTGGCGTGTCGAACTAGAGCTTCTACCTAGTCGCAAAGATCCCCTCGGTGGTGCGGCCACCGCTACTATTAACGGCTGTGGGATGCACCTAAACAAAGATTTACGTGTCGGGCGCGGCTACTTATTGCCACCACAACTAGATCGTCAACAGGTTGAGGAGATAGCTACCCGGTTGTTGTCGGACAAAGTAAACGAGGTGACAGCTATTGTTGCCCCAGACGAAAAGCCGCAAAATGGCACCTCACTTTTAGTGCGGCGTATGGCTGGAGTCTCTGACCCAGAAGCCGAGACAGCAATGCGCGCACTTGAGCTACTCGAAATTGACCTGCAGGGTTTACGTCTCGAGACTTATCGTAGCTACCGTTGCCAAGAAGAAGTCGATAGCAATGTTTTCTTAGAAGTCGGTGGCGCCGAACTCGCAAACCTTACTATCGAAGAGGCCGTTCTTGCTGATGGCGATTTGGCTTTGCACTCTATCCCGACTCCGCTCCAATCTTCGCGCCGCGAAGTTGAAGTGCGTAATTTAGATTTAGCACAACTTGAAGATGTGTCGCGTGAAATGTCTTTGGCTCTTACCGGAGCAGAGATGCAGGCAGTGCAAGATTTCTTCAACGACATCGAGCGTGAGCCTACCGATGCCGAGCTAGAGACCTTAGCGCAAACCTGGTCGGAACACTGCAAACACAAAACTCTTACTGGCCCCGTCGACTTCAAAATGATTGACGATGCTGGCGATGTTGTCGAAGAAGCTCATTACGATAACTTACTAAAAGAAACGGTCTTCGCGGCTACTGAAACTTTATCGCCTGAATGGTGCTGGAGTGTCTTCAAAGACAACGCCGGCGTCATCGCAATGACCGATGAAATCGGCATTGCCGTCAAAGTCGAGACCCACAATCACCCTAGTGCGCTCGACCCTTATGGCGGCGCAGGCACCGGCATTGGCGGATGCATCCGCGATATTCTTGGCACGGGTAAAGGCGCGCGTCCGTTCGCTTCTACCGATGTGTTTTGTGTCGGACCCAAAGACATTGCCGAATCAGATATTCCTCCGGGCACAATGCATCCTGATCGTGTGCTTGATGGTGTGATTGCTGGCGTGCGCGATTATGGCAACCGTATGGGTATCCCGACTATTGCTGGCACGGTGATTCGACATCCAGGATATGTTGCCAACCCGTTGGTTTTCGCTGGATCTATTGGCGAAATACCGCGCAAGTATGTCGACAAAGCTGCAGTGCCTGGCGACTTAATTGTTGCATTCGGTGGTCGTACCGGACGCGACGGTATTCACGGCGCAACGTTTTCTTCCGAAGCGCTGCACGAAGACAGCGAGTCCGTTGATTCCGCTGCTGTACAAATCGGTGACCCTATCACCGAAAAGAAAGTTCTCGACGTTTTGCTCGAAGCACGCGATGCCGATTTATTTAATGCGGTGACCGACTGTGGAGCGGGCGGATTTAGTTCTGCTGTTGGTGAAATGGGCGAAGATATTGGTGCCGAAGTTGACCTTGACAATGCTCCTCTAAAATACGCGGGTCTCGACTACTGGGAAATCTGGATATCAGAAGCGCAAGAAAGAATGATTGCGTCGGTTGCGCCAAAAGATTTGTCACAGTTGCAGTCAATGTGCGACAAGCACGACGTCGAGTTAACCGTGCTCGGAACCTTCGCCGATCACGAACGTTTGATTTTGCGTTGGCACGGTGAAGTTGTTGCCGATATGCCAATGGCTTTCTTGCATGGTGGTGTACCGCAACCGCTTAATTATGCGGTTGCAAGCTGCCCACCGCAAAATGCAACTGAGTGGCCGGCAGAATTTAACTGTGAAGAATTGTTGCTCGACGTTTTGGAGCATCCGTCCGTCGCCTCTAAAGAATATGTGGTTCGCCAATACGACCATGAGGTTCAAGGCGGCACTGTACTCAAGCCTTACCAAGGAGCTAATGGCAATGGCGCTGGCGACGGCACTGTCGTCAAGCCGCGCCTTGATTTACCTCAAGGTGTTGCAGTCGGTTGCGGCATTGCACCACGTATGGCCGAGCTCGACGCATACGCCGGAGCCGCCAACGCAATCGACGAGGCAATGCGCAATGTTGTTGCGGCTGGAGGAAACCCACATCGCACAGCGATTCTTGACAACTTTTGTTGGGGTGACTGCCGCAAGCCAGACCGTCTTGGCTCATTGGTGTTAGCCGCACAAGCTTGTCACGAAATGGCCATTGCTTATGGCACTCCGTTCATTAGTGGTAAAGATTCACTGAATAATGAGTACCGCGTTGGCGACGAAGAAGTAGCTATCCCGCCGACTTTGTTGTGTACTGCAACTGCAATCGTCGATGATTGTGCTAAGACTGTCGGCTCGCATGTAGTCAGTGCCAACAACTTGTTGGTGCAAATTGGCGCAAGTAATGCCGCTGGCGGTGCAAGTGTTGCTAGCGATTTATTGGGACTTACCGATTCTAAAGTACCGCGCCCTGACACAGAAACAGCGGTGGTCATTTTTAACGCCATTCACCAGGCAATTGGTGAAGGTATTATTGCTAGTTGCCACGATTTAAGCGAAGGCGGATTAGCCGCGGCCGCTGCCGAAATGGTCATTGGTGCCGATGGCCTAGGCGTCGAAATTGACAGCGACCTTGTGCCTAGTACCGGAAAGTTGACTTGCATCAGCGCACTTTTCAGCGAAGCGCCGACACGCTTCATAGCCGAAGTCTCAGCGCAAGACCTACCACGCTTAACTGAAATTATGCGCGGCGTACTATGGGCAACTATTGGCCAGGTGACATCGTCATCACAACTAGAATTGAAACACAACAGCGCAGTAGTTTGTAGTGTACCACGTAGCACTCTGGCAACTGCAAACCAAGTCCCAGCATGAAACCACGAGTATTACAACTGTTTGCCTCAGGCATAAACTGCGACCGCGAATTACGCTACGCTTTCGAATTGGCTGGTGCCGAAGTAACCGAAATTCATATTCGTGAACTAACAAAGTCTCCACAGCTGATAAGAGAATGCGATGTGTTTGCGATTCCTGGCGGCTTCACCTACGGCGATGACCTTGGCGCCGGACGTGTGCTCGGCCTAGAAGTTGAAAAATTCTTGTCAGAAGAATTACATGCCTTGCATGACCGCGGCGGTTCGATCTTCGGAGTATGCAATGGCTTTCAGGTTTTAGTTAAAGCCGGGCTGTTGCCGCAAGTCGACGGAGTCGATGTTTCTCTTACATGGAACACCTCTCACCGCTTCGAATCGCGTTGGTCGCGGATGATCGTTGAAGAATCAATATCGCATATTTTGCCAGCAGGCAGCATTTTCCCGGCTCCGTCCGCACATGCAGAAGGGCAAATAGTCCTCGGGCGTGGGCAAACTGATGTCGCAGCACTCGAATCGGCCAACGCCATCGCTTTGCGCTACTGTGACCGTGACGGCAACATCACCAGCCAGTGGCCTGACTGCCCTTCTGGCTCAATCGGGGCGATTGCCGGCCTTGTTTCGTCATCTGGGCGCATTATCGGCCTTATGCCACACCCAGAGCGTAACCTGTCTGTATTGCACACTCCAGACCGCGGAAACGGTGCCTGGGGCAACGGCAGTGAGGGATTATCCTTCTTTAAGGGCTTATTGGCGCCGTATTTAGCTCATAGTAAAGTCTAGAAAGTTTTTCTAAAGTAAAGGTGATTGCGGCCGCAAATGAGGCGTGCAATCATCTTCTCAGCGTTTAAGCCTGCAGCTGTTCACATTCGAGCATGCCCTGCGTAACCAATGGTCTTCAGAGTCCCCCATGACTCCTGAAGATTTATGTGATTATGAAAACGCTTGGCAGAAATGCTTGCAACACAAATTTCTTGGCGCAACAGAACATGAAATGATGCGAGTGATTGCACATTCACCTTGCGTTATTGTTTCTGATTTCCATCCCCTTAAGAGATCGCGTCAAGATTTTTCTACCATCGTTAGCAATATGGGCAACGAGCAGGATGTACTGGTGGTTTTGGAATTACTAAATAGTGGTATTTCTGTAATCAAAGGCCAGAGTATCTGTGAGAGCGTAGTGTTAGAAAATGGCATGAGCCTTGTGGAGAGCTATCCGTTGTTATTCGATGGACAGCGATGTGCAAAGTATGAAATTATCGGCGTATGTACGGACGGCAATGCCCACGAACGTGATTCGCATTGTGCACAGGTTGTTGATTTGATTCACCAATTGCATCCGCACAAAAGACTTGCCTTACATTTTGGCGACTGGCATTTAGCTGACGACCATTTACCAAGTTTGCTTAAAGACATAGGACTTGAGGTTATGACAATTCACCTTTCTCCGCAACCATTGTGGGATCGCCTCATCAAGCGTGACATTGATGAGGTGCTACAGTTTGGCCCAAACAAGTGGGCATGGATGCGCACCCCACCACTAGCTCATGCCGCTGCGTTTCTTCTCGACTTCGCTGTTTTTGAGGAAAACGATTATGCAGAAGAACTAGCATACTTAATTGAAATGGCTGCCGACAATTTGTCTACCAGCATGAATTTCGAATTACCGCAGTCTGCTTTCGAAGTGATGTGCGGCGATGACTGGTATAGTTTTTGGTCAAGTTTAGATAAACATCACCAACAACAATACCCCGACAAGGCGGAGACCGTTGTGTTCCACCCGCGCTTGCCACTGATGTGGATTCCGGCCGAGGTTGATGCGAATATGATTATCCAGGCTGCCGCGCATTTGATTTATTGCGAGCACTTCATGACCAATGGTGATTTCTGCGACTCATTTAGGGCAGCAACCCTGCGCCATTTATGTAATATCACACTAAACCCCTTCTTCAAATTGCTCGAAACAGGGCATTTGTGTGAGCAACAATGGGTAGAGAGGAGTGCCTTCGCACATGCGCTGTTACTTAAATCGCAGCATCGTGGCCTAGCCACTCATCTTTTTGACAGTTTCAAACATCCACAACTTTGGGACTACGAATTGCAGTTGCTTCGCGATACAATCGAGGTAGCCTAAACTGGCTCTACCTCGAATGAAAATCACTCGCTTCTTAGTTATCCCTGCCTTACTACTTGCTTCGTGTACTGGGCCGCTCATCATCGTTGGCATTGGCGCTGTTGCCGGAGTATGGACAGCCGACGAATTCCGCAACGACTCTGGTGAGATATTGCTCAATGCTACACCGCAAGATGCCTTTGCTGTCTGCCAAGCGATAATTAATTCTCGAGAAGGTATTAGCGACCTAGTTGTCACTAACGGCTCAATGCGCATCGAGTTCAAAGAAGGCCAAGTTCACTACTCTGTGATGGTAATGCTAATGCCAAAAAACCACGAATTCTGCACAATACGAGTGCTGGCCGCAGAATTCGGAATGCGAGGACGCGCCGAGTTGGCACAGATTCTTGCTGAAGAAATCGCTTCAGCACTGTAGCAAATAATTTACTTACAATCCACACACAGCCCTTCTAGGCGCAGTGTGTGGTTTTGCAATTTAAAGGAGTGTCGCTCGGCGACTTCATCTTGTATGCGCTCGATATCGTGCGACACAAATTCAATAATCTTACGGCAGCTCACACAAATCATATGATCGTGATGATCGTCACTACTGAGCTGCTTTTCATAGAGCACCGTGCCTTTGCCATCGTTCATCGTAGCTAAGAAATCTGCCTGGGAGAGTAAAGCCAATGTGCGATAGACCGTTGCACGCGAAGCATCGGAATCGTCTTCTAGAACCCACACATACATTTCATCGGCAGTGAAATGCTCGGGACTACCCCAGGCAATACGTAAAATGTCGCGGCGCGGATTAGTAACCCGCAGCCCTCTAGTGCGCAAAAAAGACTCGAACGCAACAGCGACTTCTTGGTAATTAATAATTCACCCCGCCTGCTAATTCAGATGCTAAACCAATATCAGTACGCATCTGCTTGCCATCGAACTGAATTTTATCAGCAGCGGCATAGGCCTTTTTACGTGCGTCAGAGATATTGTCGCCAAGAGCCGTGACCGCCAAGACACGGCCACCACTAGTGACCAATTGGCCATTAACTATTTTGGTGCCGGCGTGGAATACTTGTAATTCGTCAGACTGCTCGACATCTTCTATACCGCTAATTGGCAAGCCTTTGACGTAATCACCTGGATATCCAGGAGCAGCCAAGATTACGGTACAAGCCGGCTGTGCCGTCCATTCCGGCGCCTTTAGTTCGTCGAGAGTCGAATCAGCGCACGCCTTTAGGTATGGCACAATGTCGCTGGCGAAGCGCATCATTAAGACTTGCGTTTCTGGATCGCCAAAGCGCACGTTGTATTCAAGAACTTTTGGGCCGCCTGTTGTCATCATAATACCAGCAAACAAGATGCCCTGAAAATTACGCCCTTCGCGTGCCATGCCATGAATAGTTGGCAGCAAAATGTTGCGCTCGATAGTATCGTTGGCGCGACTACTCAATTCGCTGTTGGGACTAACCGCACCCATTCCGCCAGTGTTCGGTCCCTTATTGCCGTCGAGTAAAGACTTGTGATCTTGGCAGCTCTCAAGAGGGATAAAAGTACTGCCGTCGGTAAAGCAGAACGCCGATATCTCTGGTCCCTCGAGGAATTCTTCGACGAGCATTAACGTACCGGCAGCACCAAATATTTTTTGCTGCAGAACTTTGCTCGCAGCCTCTTTGGCTTCGATTGGATCGTGGCAAACCATCACACCTTTGCCAGCAGCCAAGCCCGAGGCCTTAATCACTAATGGGTAACGCACTGAACCATCGATATATGACAGTGCCTGATTGAAATCACGGAAAGTTCTAGAAGA
>JAPKEZ010000069.1 GCA_028821845.1 Planctomycetota bacterium
GCTTGCGGCTTCTAAACTGATCGAGGCTTTGTGGTTTTTTACCATCTACAACATAGCGGTGTAATTTCTTCAAAGCTCGTTGCTCAAGTTGACGGACACGTTCACGCGAGATGCCAAGTTGCTTCGACGCATATTCTAAAGTGGCGGGCTCTTCGTCGCCCAAACCATAACGGTAGCGCAACACCCCGGCTTCGAGTGGATCAATGAAGTCTAAAATTTCGCGGATAGTTTCTATCGCATCCTTTTCCATGACCAATTCGTCAGGCGTTCGTGAGTCGCGGTTGTCACCTCGATTGGCCGGGCGTATTCCGCAGAGGCCATCACTGCCTAGCTGGGGCGCGACTTCTTGGTCATGAATCGTTTGCTGCACGACCTTAATATTCTTTTTTGATATCTCCATATGAGCGGCAATTTCTTCGGGCATCGGTTTGTGGCCGAGTTCGCTTTCTAGGCGGTCGTTAGTTCGCCGCCACTTACTTAGCAGCTCAACCATATACGACGGCACGCGCACAGTTTTGACCGAGTTAATCAGCGCGCGACGAATCGTTTGTTTGATCCACCATGTGGCGTATGTTGAAAATCGAAAACCGGCCTCAGGGTCGAATTTTTCAACACCCTTCAGTAGACCAATATTCCCTTCAGCAATTAGGTCTGGTAGCGCTAAACCACGACTTTTAAAGCGTTTAGCGATAGAAACCACTAATCGTAGGTTGGCGCGAATCATGTGTTCGCGAGCATTATCGTCGCCAGCATGAATTAGTCGACTTAATTCAACCTCTTGTGTGGCGGTGAGTAATTTGACCTCGTCAATTTCTTGGAGGTACGCTTCTAGGCAGCGATCGTTCATTGTGTAGTTTATTGAGTAAATGAGTAATTCGGAGGTTTGCGAGGGCATCCTCCGACCCCCTTTGCGGCGAACAATTGGCCAACATTAGATAAAAAGCAACTTTTTTGAGCTATAAAGCAAAAAAGACGCCAAACTATTGCCCAACCAAGCAATGACTACCCCAACACAACAGCCCGCAAGATCAAGTCAGATATCAGAAGATATGTTTGCGCCCGCCCTAGAGCGAAAGGCGCACACACTGTTCGATGCGATGAATGTTATAAACTCAATGAGTGATGTAAGTTACGAAGAACGCTCACTTTACGCGGTTTATTACGAAGCAGACCTACTTGAAGATTACTTAGATCTGCACGGAGCCGCCAACAATAAGCGCTTTCATTTGATTCGTGAAGACGTCTCTGGCATTAAGTGGGTGGCCCAGGCCCTCTCCTGTTTGTCATTGCTTAAATATGGCCCCCACCCTTACCCCGCTGTCGACCCCGATTGGAGTCAGCAACAGCTTAATAAGCATGTTGAGATATCAATTTCTTGCCTGAATGAATATCTGAGCAATCTTTTCAACCAACTCAGCGCGAGCTGGCTAGGGGCCGACCTGTCAATAGTTACACCGAAAGCTACGGAAGCGGCAATCCACCCACCTCTGCCAATCCTGCCGCCCGACCTCTTGAACGACGAAGATGAGGAAGGCCTTGGCGGCGATAACAACATTGCTTCGCGTTACCTTAGTCGCTTTATACGTTTGTTTAATAGCTGGGATGCCGACACCACCAAGCGCATGGTAGCCGACAGCAACACATCGGCATTTATGAAGAGGTATTGCACAGAGGCAATCGCAAGATCTTTTCAGTCCAGGGTGCACAACTTACAAAGTGATTATGACTCGCACTTGCGCAATTCTCGTCAAGAGCTGGCTAGCCCCGAACTACGAAAGGTTCGTGGCGCAGTCAGCGAGTGCTTACACTTGCTGGAAGCAGTCACCGCATTGACACACCTCTATGAGCGCCACCACCACCAACCACACTTGAGCAAAGCTTTGCCGTGGCCAGCGCTAGTCGCCCTGGTGGTTAACCACCTTATCTTGTCCGCATATAAGAGCTTAGAGGTCTGTATGCCGCTGGCGCAGCAACTACTCAACGAGATTTCAGTTAGCAGTAGCGTTGAAGTTTCGCTATTGGATGATATTGAGATGCACGCCAGACCGCTATCAATGATCGCTAATATGGTTAAGCATCACGGCCTTGAGGTTGAAATTGAGTGCTCAGGCCAGCGGGCAAACGCGGCAAGCTTTATGGCAATGCTAGTCCTGATAGGCAGCCACCCAGACACCAGGACGTATATATTCCATGGCGATTGTGCGGCTTTGTCCGATATTGAGCAGCTGTTCGCCCTTGGGCTGGGCGAAATAGACTTAGATGCAGTGATAGAGGCCTTCCCGTTCCTTAAATAGGTAGTAATTACATCAGAAAGAGCGTATTCTTTCTGAATGGCACCATCAAAACCACAACAGCGCCTGGGGAAAGGCATTGGCTCCTTGCTCTCCAACCGCCACGCTACCGAAAGCGTAGCTAGCGACGGCAAATTATGGGTTAACCACCAGGACTTGCGCCCAAGCAGCGAACAGCCCCGAGTCCACACCGATCGCGGTGTAGAAAAGCTGGCGGAATCGCTGCGCAGACACGGAATGATGCAGCCAATAATTGTCACCATTGACGGCGATGGCAAATACGAGATTCTGGCTGGAGAGCGCCGATGGCGCGCCGCCGCAATTGCCAAGCAGAGCAAAGTACCTATTATTATTCGCGAAGGCCGACTTAGTGGCGAAGAGAGGCTCGAATTGGCCCTTATTGAAAACATCCAACGGGAAGATCTTGATCCAATTGAACGCGCCAGCGCATGCAAGAGGCTGCTCGACAACCATCAACTAACCCAGCAGCAGGTCGCCGACCGTCTTGGCTACAAGAGACCCACCGTAGCCAACCTGGTTCGCTTACTAGACCTGCCTGCCGACCTGCAGGCAGATGTTTCACGTGGAACACTTTCGGCTGGCCATGCAAGAGCGATGCTTCAGATAGGCGACGAGTCCGGGTTGGCGCGGGCGAAGAAAGAAATTATCGACGGCGCACTGTCGGTCAGAGCGACGGAAGCTCTGTGTAAAAGGATAGTCGCAGGCTCTTTAGGGCCAAGTCATCGCGCGCGTCCGGCTAAGCCGGCGTGGGCCGCAGAGCTTCAAGAGAAGCTGTCGCGCAAGCTAGGCTGCCGTGCTGAAATGAAAATACATGCCCGTGGCGGCGGCAAAGTCGTGCTGCACTTTAGCGATCTAGATTCACTGGACAGTGTGGTCCAGGGCCTCGGTTTAAGCGACGAGGCCGACGAGTTGCTTGACTCTTAGGCTTTAGCAACAGCGGTAACAGTTAGTTTCTGTTCGCCATCTAGGCCGGCCACGGCTTCTTTTATTTCCTCTAGGCCACTAGTCACTACTCCAAAGACCGAGGATTGGCCGTCGGCATAAAAATTGTCTTCGAGCATGATTTGGACGGTGTTGGCCTTTTGACTGCCATCCCTGTCTTCCCCAGCAATCGTGCACAAGACGCCAGCGCTGTGGAATAGCCTCGAGCGGTCAATGGCGATAGTGACTGCGTCCTCCGATAGGCCGTTTTCAACGGTTAACGAGATGTTATTGAAGTTGTTGATTTCTTCTCCGACCATGCCCTCGATATTTGCGGCGAAGTTTTCGGAAGACACCGGAGCCTCAGAAAACATAGACACAATAACGATATAACTATTTTCATTAGAGTCACTTATGGTTATTGTGTAGGAATCTCCGCTCGGCGTAGGATTCTTAAAGATGAGAGAGTCTGCGCCGCTGCCATTGATAGCGTCTAGCAATATTTCGGCTATGGGGCGTGTTTGGCCGTTATTGTTAGCCACCCATGTTTTGCCCTCGGCGGACGCAGCAATCTTCTCTAGGTGGGACTTAAGCATGTTAAGTGCATCTGTGTTCTTGGCCTGTAGTGCCAAACGGGTAGTTGTGTAAACAAACCATTGGTATGTCAGCTGATCCTGCTCCGCCTGGGCAAGTTTTTCGCCAAGATTTTCATCAATGTTGACGTCTCCTGAGATGGTTTGATAAAGAGCCCAGGATTCGGCTTGCTTTCCAGCCTGCCAGCTCGGCCATTGCTCAAGGGCGTAAATGCCGCCAAATACGACGACTATGAATAAAGTGAGGCTGACACGATTCTTGTTGAACCAGTCAGAGAGTGGAGTGTCTTCGAAGGAGAGAACCATTTGCTTATTGGAGACCAGTGCGGCCGTCTAAGGTATGATGATTAGGCAACAGCGTGGGTGCTGCCCGAATTGGGTGAAATCCTACCATTTATTCGCACATAGGCACTACAATTTAATACCTATCTGTTAAATACTTTGATTGTGCACTACATAATAACCGCTTTGCTGTCTTTTGCGCCATGCGGCAGCCAAGCCGAGGTGCTTGCGCAGCGTGTGGCCGCGAACGAGCCTTTTGTATATTCATACCAGAATCAGCGACTCGCAAAAGAGATGTCTCTGGTTGTGGCCGGAGTTCCTGCCGAGTTAGAGCGAATTCAAAATTACTTTCAGATTAACCGAAAATTCTTAGGGGAAATATATTTTTGCGAGGATGAAGAAGCTTTTGCTAGTAAGTTGCAATTTGAGCCACCGTCTTGGTACAACGCGGTGGCTCAGCCGGCATTAAAGCAAATTGTAGTGTTTGTTAAGCCTCGGCAGTCCCCTGCGGAGATAGCTAAATTGTTAAATCATGAGCTTGTCCATTGGGCTCTATTCCAATTGCCCGCTAGGGCTAGCCAGCAAATTCCGCTGTGGCTGCATGAGGGGCTGGCCGAAATGTGGTCGGACCGTGGGCTTGCGGAAGCCTATCAGGTTTCATTAGCGTGGGAGTCAAAGCACAATAGCTTGCCGCGACTAAGTTCATTCGCGGCTGAGTTTGGGAATGAGCCTTATCGCGCGGCTGTCGGATATGCGCTGTCCAAAGAGTTCGTTATACATTTAGTGGGCGATTCGGGTGACGAATTGTTTATTAGAATTTTCAACAGCATGGAGGCGGGACGCAGTTTCGATCAAGCCCTTGTGGACCACACTGGCTTGAGCGTGGTCTCTCACGAAAAAATTGTGCGCCTTAAATTGAACTCGTGGTGGCGAGTTGTTCAAGAAATGTACCCACATTTCTTTTTATTATTGGTGTTAATAATATTGGGGTTGGTTCCTTTTGTCGCATCTCGTCGCCGGCATCACCGTAAGGCGCTGCATGCAGTTTGGCAAAGTGAAGAAGATGAGGTCGAAATGTTGGCGGGGCACGACCACAATATTAACGATGAGTAAGCCCAAGCGCCGCGGCCACTACAAACGTGTAATCACTTCAAAGATTGCCGAGTGGGTGACACCATTATTTATTCATGTAGTGGCCAAGACATGGCGAATTCGCTGGGAGGGAGAAAATATTTATCGTGGAGAACACAAAAGCGTAATAATTTCTTTTTGGCATCAAACAATTCCAACCGCTATTGGCAGCCATCGTTATAAAAACATTTGTGTGATGGTCAGCCTTAACCGTGATGGAGAAATGATTTCACGTGTAGCAAATCGTATGGGATACTCAACCGTGCGCGGCTCAAGTTCATCCGGTGGGCGCGAGGCTTTTGAACAGATAACTACCACCGTCGGTAACGATATACCGATTGCTTTTACCCCTGATGGGCCACGGGGGCCTATGCATAGCGTGGCCCCAGGCGTGTTGTGGGCAAGTGCATCTACGGGCCGCAAAATTTATGCATTAGGCGTCGCGGCAGAAAAATACTGGAGCGGGAATTCATGGGATAGAATGTTTTTGGCGAAGCCATTTTCTAAAATAGTAATTCGCTACGACGAAAAAATGGGGGCCATAGATCGCGAGCTAATGTCAGATAAAAATTATCGAGATCAGCAAGCCGAAAAACTAAAAAAAATAATGACCGATTGTGAACAATCGGCAAAGAAATCTTTAAGCGAGTGGTGTAATGAGTAAAACCTGGGTTTATAAATTAAGCAAAAATGAAGTGGCTGATTTGCGCAGCAAGTTGGACGAAGGAGATTTTCAGTTTAGAAAGTTAAACCATGCGCAGTTTCAGGCTTGCGCCGACGGCTTAACCGTATCGATGTATAACAGTGGAAAACTAGTTGTTCAGGGAAAAAACTCAGAGGCGTGGTGCGTGCAACATCTCGGAGCAAAACCGATGGTCGCCAGCGACGACGCAGGTATCAAGGTGGACAAATCTTCGGGGGGATGGCCAGCAGAGGCAAATGCAATCGGCTCCGATGAAGCGGGGAAGGGCGATAGCTTCGGTGGCCTAGTGGTTAGCGCTGTAGGATTGACCAGCGAGACCCTCGCGCTTGTCAAAGAGACCACTGTTTGTGACTCTAAGCAAATGAAAGACAATATAATTTTGCAGTTAGCGCCGTGGCTTAAGGAGCGAGTCGCTTATAAAACTATTAATTTGTTTCCTGCTGAATACAACAAGGAGTGGTGTAAGCACGATTCGAATGTTAACAAGTTATTGACGGTTATGCATGCAGAGTGCATTGAAAACGTGGCGACTAAAGGGGCGTTTGAAAGCGCGGTTGTGGATAGATTTTCTCCGCGTCTCCCGGTAACAAAAATATTGTCAACAACTTTGCCAAAGATTAACGTTACCGAAAAGCCTCGCGCTGAGGAATTCCTTGCAGTGGCCTGCGCTTCGGTGTTGGCGCGCGCAGGATTTCTTGAGCAGATTGTGCAACTGAGTGACGAGTTAGCCATAGATATTCCCTTGGGGTCTGGTGGCCCAGTGCCATTAGCTTTGCGGGAATATCGCGGGATACACGGTAACGATAAGTGGCAGCAAGCTGTTAAAATTCATTTTAAAAACGTTCAAAAATTTATTCTATAATGGGACATTGCCAACAACAAGAGTTTTCCTCGCTACGCGTAAAAGTAATTACAGTTTCTGATAGCCGCGATCTAGATAGCGATAAATCAGGGGCACTGATTTGTAAAAAACTAACCGCGGCTGGACACGAGGTTACCAGCCGCGAAATCGTGGTTGACACCATAGACGATATTCGGCATTCTCTTAATCAGGCCATCGTCAATGAGCAAGCACAAGTAATTATTCTAAATGGCGGCACCGGGGTGGCTCCGCGCGATCAAACCCCGGAGGCTATTGAACCGTTGTTCGACAAGCATTTGCCCGGCTTCGGCGAACTATTTAGGCACCTTTCATTCTCAGAAATCGGCGCCGCCACAATTCAATCACGGGCAACGGCAGGCATGATTAACGGTGCTGTTGTTTTTTCCTTGCCAGGATCAACCCAGGCATGTCGCTTGGCGATTGATGAAATAATCTTGCCGCAACTCGATGCGCGCACAAAGCCTTGTTCGTTTAGCGCCTTACTCGGACTCTAGCCCTTTGTCGCTGTCGGTGGCCAACGTTTCGTCGCGCACAAACTCTACTGAAGCGTTTTCCGGCTCATCTTTCTTGACGCCTTCGTCATAATCATCAAAGCCTGATGCGACTGGCCCATCCCCTGATGGCGAGAAAGGGTCGACGTCGCGCCGCAACTCATCAAGGGTTTGCTCTAGACCTGTTTCACGCTTAATATCGTTCATGGTGCGGCGTAAACGAAACCACAATTTGCTAACTTGTCGAATTGCCTCAGGGAACTTGGAGCCAAAAACCATAATGCCCACCACAACCACAATAAGTAGTTCGAAGCCACCAATGAAGGCGTAAAGCTTAACGGAGGTTCCGGAGGCTGTAATCAAAATTATCAAACTTGTCGTGAACAAAGCGCGGTGAAATCGAGAAGTAGAAGCCGTCGGCGCCGGTTGATTCTACGCGAGTATAGCCCAACTCAAAATTAAAATCGTGACCGTAGTGGGTGACTTCCCAGGTGGAGAAGAATCCAGCATCGCCAGAGAAGTTCTGACTCTTGCGGATTAATGCCGCCCAGTCTTCGGACACACGCAGCCCAGCATAAGCAGAGCCTAGGGCAAAATCTTGTGGAGTGCCCATGGTTTCAAGGTAATTAAACCCATAAAAATAATTCGAATCCGGATTCATGCTTACCTGGCCAATAACCTCATCCGCGCGATCAAGCTCAAAGTCATATCGCATGTTCATCAACACAGTGACGCCTTTGAGGGCATTACCATATGCGGATGGCGTCCATTTCATGCGCATTTCGGTTGGGCCTAAACCTCGGTCAATGTTGGTGGTTCGAAACGGCATCAATGATGAGCCCAAAGACGTTGATGCGGTCAAGTAATAGGGCTGCAAAAATTGTATGTCAAGCCAAGGGTCATCAGAGTTTGGCGCGTAGAAGAATTGTCGAAGTGACAATTCGGCAAGCCGCCCCTCTTGAAGCGAATCATTGCCGTCAAAAATATCAGGGATGTTGTCAGGCGCGACTAATGCGTGTTGCGCACGAAGGCTAATTGACGGAATAGCTTTGTGCATCCAGCCGTCATCATAGCGCTGAATGAAAATAGCGCTACTTGACACACTTGATTCTAGGTAAAGTTGGCGGTCGCTTAACGCGATAGGGGATGTGTCGCGCCAAGTGCTAGCACGCATGGTCAATGACGGAGTTAAACTAAAGCCACCAAGGTTAAAATTTGCGCTAGCGTTTGCCCATGATGAAAATCTGCTGCGCGAGGCATCAGGATTAACTAAGTAGTCGGTATTGGTGGCGCTATCTATTGAATAGTCACGCAAGGTCATGAGGCCAGCGGCCATGCCCCACGAAGTGTTTAGCCATCGGGGGCGCCAGCTATCGCCAGCCGTTGCGTAGGATAAAAATTCTGAATATGGTTGGTAAGACAAATATTGCCCCTGCGGCCCCGGCGCATTACCGAAACCCTCTAGTGGTGTATACCCAGCACCTAGGTTTGGCAGGGTAACCGCCGCCTTAAAATAATAGTCATCTTCGCGGTTAAACAACTCTATGGCACTTTCTGCGTTG
>JAPKEZ010000192.1 GCA_028821845.1 Planctomycetota bacterium
CTCTAGTCGCCGGAGAAGACGGTAAGCGCTTGGCCAAGCGTCATGGAGACACAAGCTTGAGTCACTTCAAACAACACAATGTTAGTCCGCAGAAGATCGTAGGTTGGTTAGCTTATGCTTCCGGATTGACCAGCGACTTGCACGAGTGTATGCCGCAGGAATTGTTAGGGGGTTTCGATCTAAGAAACTTAGATGGCAGTCCGCTTGTTTGGCGCGGCGGTTTTACTTCTTGACGCTATTACGGGCGTGGCATAAGCCAGCAACGCCGAATGCTGCACCATATTCTTTGCCACCGACTCCACCCATGAAGAAATCAAGCATTGATCCGTCGCCGTGCTGGGTTTTTACCACGCTATTGACGTAAGGGCTAAAGAACGGTTGAGCCTCTTTCTCTGGTAACATTTCGAGTAACAGCCCCGCATAGTAGTGACCAAAGAAGTAAAAATACCCCGAGTTGTAATGATAGGCCTCATGTGGAGTAGGTCGTCCGCGAGCAATATCTAAGTAGTGGTGATTAGCGAACAGCTGTTTCAGGCCCGTTATAATTTGTGCATGGCCAATCGGCGATTTATATCCCATTTGCTTAGCAAGATACAGTGCGTAATTGCACGACTGTATGCGTGATAATCCGCCTTTGACATTATCAATGCCGGTACCAACATCAACGCGCGGAATAATCTCGACGCTGTAAGTGTAAGATCCGTCAGGCAAGCGGCAATGAATTAAAGTGTCAATAGCCACCCGTAGGCGATGTTCATCGACGTTCCAGCCAAGCTGTTTCGCTTCGAGCAAGCCAATCACCGCCACAGCAGTTTGAAAGGAGGTCGCCCAATTAGGTGTGACAGCTTTCGTTTCCTCGGCGTAGTATGCCCAGCCTCCCATTGGCGACTGGTATTTATAGAGCTCTTGCATAATCACCTGGGCACGTTGCCTAATCATTTTGCTGCGATTAGTCTTTTCCATGTATGGGTCGTTCCCGGCCCGAGTTAGTGCACACAATGAATAAACGTATGCCCAGGTGTTGTCAGTATCCCAGTCATCTGGGCGCTTCACTAAAGGGCTCTTACACAGATAATCAACAGCACGTGCAATTCGAAGATCACGGACGTCATCCTGCGGCTGCGCCATCCAGGCCATGGCAGCAATTGATGTGGTTGCAATATGCCATGAACGATTTGATTCGGCATTAGCCCATACATCATGTAATACCGGATCAGCGTTTAGGCTAAACCCTCCATTTTCTTTTTGGCGGCTGAACAAGAATGCATTGCCGCGCTCAATCGCAGTGTTGCATGACAGCTCAGCTATTTCAAGTTGCGAGCTTTGAGAGCCGCAACACAAAATTACAATAGCGATAAGACTATTCATCTTCTAAGTCAGTACGTAACTCGGCAATCGATAGCTTAAGGTGGTTAATCTCGGCGCTGAGCTCAACGCGCGAGCTCGTATGTTCTGCCTCCAGGTGGGCAAGGTTCAACTTAGCGTAAGTAACGTCGTAGTCGAGGTCGGCTTGAGAACGCGCCATACCTAGCTGCGTCCATTTAGTGATTTCAGATTGAGCTAACTCTACAGATATTTGTTGGCGCTGCAAGTTTCGTTCAGCACGATCGAGCACCATTTGAGCAGTTACGTCTGCAAGGTTATTGCGGTCATACATGATTTTCAGTTGTTCGAGCTCTTCAGTGGCGTCATCAAGTGCATCTTGTTCGAGCACTAGGTTGAGACGTAAAGATTTTTCAGTTTCTGCTTTGCCGAAACTATTGAATAAATTAA
>JAPKEZ010000070.1 GCA_028821845.1 Planctomycetota bacterium
CCAACGCTAGCGACCAAACTGCCGTGCACCATATTGATTTCTGCGCCAAGCGCACGCAGACCTATGAGGTGTAAATCGATTGGGCGGTCGCCGAACACGCATCCGCCAGGCAACGAAACTACCGCCGCTTGTCTGCGAGCGAGCAACGGCCCAAGCACGCAAATTGACGCACGCATGCGGCGGACGATGTCATAAGGCGCCTCAACCACCGCCTGATCGGTAACTTGATAAGTCAAATCACCCCCATTTTGGGTGGCGTCAACCCCTAATTCGCGCAGTAGAAGCAATATCGTGTCGACATCGCGTAACTCTGGAACGTTGCTAAGAGTGCCTTTGCCGTCAAGCAGCAGCGTTGCGGCTAACATTGGCAAACAGGCATTTTTTGAGCCTGATATCTCGACCGAGCCTTGAAGGCGCTGGCCGCCGATAATTTTGAAGGAATCCATGGTTACTAAGTTTGACTAAACTATAGGGGTATTTGTAGAATATTCGACCCTAATAATCAATCCCCCATTCACATCAACTTAATCGTGGAAGCACAAACAGCAAACACCTCCCTAGTCGACGAATTTTTCGCCGACATGCCCTCATCTCCTAGCGCGCTTTTATCAAGCCGTGAAACTCTACTTACCAGTACCGAAGTTGTCAGCAAGATAGACGAGAAAGCCCGACAAGCTCGCGAAGGCGACAACCATCAATCTGCAGCTATAGCGTCGTGGCTAACTGGCGATTACGCCAATGCTATTTCAGCAGCAAGCAACCTTGATGCCAGCTCCGAAATGACATCGTTCATACTTGGTTCATCTTACCTAGAGTTAGATCAGCGCGACCCTGCTGCCGAAGTTCTGGATGGTAAGCACGCTACTAGTGATCAAGCTCTTAACGCTCTTTCTTTGCAATCAATGCTTTGCTCACGCAACGCTGACGGTTTTGAAAAAGCTTTTGCTAAAGCTAAGTTAAATGAAGCCGATCAACTTTACTTTATTGGCCGTCAAAAAGAACTCGAACGCGAATACGAAGAAGCCTGTGATTTTTACGAGCAAGCACTCGAGCTAAACGAGCGCCACACTAACGCGCGCTTTCGTTTAGCTTTCCGTGCCGATTTGCACGGCGATGACCGCACCGCTGTTCGTCACTACGAGGCTTTTAACGAGCACTTACCTATTCCTGCAGCGGCGCTAATCAACCTTGGTTTGATTTACGACGACAATAACGACTACGAGCGTGCTTGTGGCTGCTTTAGTGCAGTGCAACGCCGCGACCCTTCGAATAAGCTAGCGAAAATGTACTTCACCGATGCGCATGATTCACTGAACATGTTCTACGATGAAAACGCCGAACTAAAAGAAGACCAAATGATGAAGGTGCTTCGCACTCCAATCACCGACTTCGAATTATCGGTTCGCGCGCGCAATTGCTTAACAAATATGGGTATCACCACTCTAGAAGAGTTAGTCTCTTACACTGAGGCCGACATGCTCGAGTGGAAGAACTTCGGAGAAACCTCGCTCAGCGAAATCAAGCGCCTGCTTGTGCAGAAAGGTCTTCGTCTTGGCATGCGTCGTGAAGATGGTAGCTTCATGGTGCCAGACGACTTCGATGCTGCTCGTTCGATCAACCTTGAAGAAGAGTTAAAGTGGATGGGCCCATTAACTGGCGAGCAGAAAGAAGCTCTCGAACTACAAATTTCAACATTGAACTTGTCTGTTCGGTGTCATCGCGCATTAGTCGAGCGTTTGAATCTAAAGCGCATTGGCGATGCTCTGCTTTACTCAGAAGAAGACTTGTTGGGCATGCCAAACTTCGGCATCACCTCACTAAACGAGTTGCAACTTAAACTTAAAGACTATAGTCTTCGTCTGCGCTCTGGGCGTGGTGAAGAAGCTTTCTTGGGCTAAGCAGTGTTTGAGTTCATCAATGGTCACGTTCATTCGATTGGACGTGGCTATGTCGTTTTAGAGGCTAACCATATTGGCTATAAGTTGCTTGCGTCATCGCGTTGCATCGAACATTGCCAGCAGCATTTTGACTCCAAGGAAACATTGATGCTCTTATGTCATTTAGCTGTTAGCGAAACTTCACAAACTTTATTTGGTTTCGAGAATGAAACCGAACGCTCATTATTCCGGCGCTTGATTTTAGTAAATGGCATCGGGCCGAGTACAGCAATTACTTTACTAAGTTCACTTCCACCTGACGCGATGATGCGCGCCATCCTCGAGGGCGATATCAAAGCCTTACTTAAGATGAAAGGTGTGGGTAAGAAAACCGCCGAGCGTTTAATCGTTGAATTACGTGACCATCTAGACGATCTTTTTTCTGGTGGCGGTCAAAGTACCAGCACTTCTCGCGACGGCGCACATAAAAGCGATTTGGTGCGCGTCCTCACTCAACTTGGCTACAGTAAACAGCTGGCCACCAGCAGTGCCGCACGAGCAATTTCTGAGCTTGGCGATAACTGCGATTTCCAAGAATTACTCCGCTGCGCTTTGCAGTCCTAACTAATGCCTACATCACGAATTGCCATTCTCATGGGGTCTGATTCAGACTTCCCACGCCTCGAGCCTTGTGTTGCTACTTTGAAAGACTTTGGTATCACGCCAATAGTACGCGTATTGAGCGCGCACCGTACTCCGGTAGAAGCTTGCGAATTTGCCTCCTCTGCGCGTGCCAACGGTATTGAAACTATCATTTGTGCTGCTGGCGGCGCCGCTCATCTTGCTGGCGTAATTGCTGCTCACACTACGTTGCCCGTTATTGGCATTCCATTAGACAACCCTCCACTCGGCGGACTCGATGCGCTACTTGCAACTGTGCAAATGCCTGGTGGCGTACCTGTAGCTACTGTGGGCGTCGGGCGCGGTGGACCGATAAATGCTGCCCTGACGGCCTTGCGTATTCTTGGCGTTAGCGACAAAGAGATGGCTGCCAAACTGGATGCGTTTGTTGACACACAACACGACCGTGTGCTCGACAAAGATGGCAAGCTACAAGACCTGATTTAATCTCTTATTAAAAGTTGTAAATCTTGAACTGTTGGCACATTTCAAGAACCTCGGCGCGAATTCCTGCAAGGAAGTTCGCGTCTTCTGTATTACGCAGGGCACGGTCGATAAATTCGGCTACGCGCTTCATCTCATCTCGTTTAAAACCACGAGTTGTTACAGCAGGCGTACCGACACGAATACCTGAAGTTAACATTGGCTTTTCAGGGTCAAACGGGATTAGATTTTTATTTACTGTGATTCCAGCTGAGTGCAATGCGTCTTCGGCGGTTGCTCCAGTAATGGCAGGGCCATCAGGCCCGCGCAAATCAACCATCATTAAATGGTTGTCGGTACCACCCGAAACCAAACGATAGCCGCGAGCAGTTAATTCGTCCGATAGAGTCTGCGCGTTGTCGATGACTTGTTGTTGGTACTGCTTAAACTCTGGGCGCAAGGCTTCGCCAAAAGCAATCGCTTTACCGGCGACAGAATGCATCAGCGGGCCACCTTGAATGCCGGGGAACACTGCCGAGTTGATTTGCTTAATCCATTCCTTAGTAGCCACTATCGCACCGCCGCGCGGACCGCGCAAAGTTTTGTGAGTCGTCATTGTGCAGACATCGGCATAAGGAACAGGCGAAGGATGGAGTCCGGCGGCTACGAGTCCGGCAATGTGAGCCATGTCGACCATAAATCTAGCGTCGACCGATTTCGCTATGTGCGACAAGCGCTCGAAGTCTATGATGCGCGAATAAGCCGATGCTCCTGCCAACAACAATTGTGGACGCACTTCTTGTGCTTGCTTCTCGAGTGCATCGTAATCAATACGCTCGTCGCTTTCAGAAACGCCGTAATGCGCGAAATTGTAGTAAGCACCAGAGGCGTTTTTGGGGTGGCCGTGAGTGAGGTGACCACCATGATTTAAGTCCATAGCTAGCACTGTGTCGCCAGGGTTTAACAAAGCCAGCATCGCGGCTTGATTTGCCTGAGAGCCACTCGAACATTGAACGTTGGCACCATAGGCTAAGAATAATTCTTTCAAACGATCTTTCGCCAAGTCCTCAACCACATCGACGTGCTCGCATCCACCGTAGTAACGACGATTGGGATATCCCTCGGCGTACTTATTAGTTAGGGTCGAACCTAGTGCCTCAAGTACAGCTTGCGAAGTTTGATTTTCGCTAGCAATTAATTCAATACCATTTTCTTGGCGCTGCCACTCGTTTAGAAGGCAGGCATGAACTTGAGGGTCTTGACTAGCAGTTAAAGGGTATGGGGAATCACTCATGGTTACGATAGGATAGTATCCTATGCGTGTTAGCCCAATACCATCGACCATCTTCTTTTTAGCAACACTGCTGTTCGGGAGTTGTCAAAAGCAAGATGGAGCAGTTTCGCAGCCCATATCGCCATTAACTGCTAACCCTTCGCGGCTGCAGTTTGACACTATTCAGTATGGGCAAAAAGCAACAGGCACCTGGGTTCTTAAGAACACTAGTGGCAGCGACGTTGTCATTCGGCGTATCGGCCCCTTTTCATGCCAATGTGTTTCAGCAAAATTGCGCCTGCCTCAACGCGGCGACAGTTTGCGGCCTTTACATGGCGACATTATTAATCTAACAATTCTTCCTGACGAAACTGCCGAGGTGGTATTCACCCTCGACACTGCGCGTTACCGAAAACCAGTATCCCGCAAAATGGGCTCTATCCCTATCGTCTTCGCCGATCATCCGGGCATGGTTTTAGAGTGGGCAGCCGACATAAATACACCATTTGTGATCTCACCATGGTCAATTCAACTCGGCAACATTGGTCTCAGGCAGCAGGCGAGTGGCCGCGCTGTGGTTGCTGCGCACGATGCGCATGAGTTCATTCTTGACGTCGATGGCGAGTACCATGGTTGGCATGTCAAAAGCAACGCCGTCATGCTCGAAGGTCATCAACGCTCGGCTTATGAGCTAATTTTCACGGCCCCATCTGAAATGCCTGAGGGACAGTTCAGTCAAGACTTTAGTTTCAAGACCAATCTTACAGACGCACCACCCGTAAAAATAAATGTTCAGGGAGTTGCGCGGCCTGACATTTATGTGCAACCGCAACGCTTGCTTTTTGATCCTTCACGCGACAAATTAAGCCAAGAATTCGTTATTGTACAAACAGCATTCGGGCAAATAGCTCCGAAACTCGATAGCGACGCATTCGCTGAACTGGGATTCGAACTAGAATATTCAAGCAACTCTGACGAACTGGTGTCCATCTACAAAATAAACTACGTAGGTACGCCTAAAGCCCAAGGCACTAACGGCACACTTGAAATCATCACCAAATACGATACGCAGCCAAGCATTGATCTAAGCTACACCATTCTGCCTCAACGTTAACATGAAAACTATCACATTATTCTGCTTACTCATTTGCACTGGCTTCGTCAGTTGCAGTGATTCAACAGAACGGCAGCAGCAACTTAACGTTGTGCTAGTCAGTATCGACTCAGTGCGCCGCGACCATTTAGGCATTTACGGGCACCGTCCGCGTTATGCACCCGAGGTCGCCATAAGCCCTAACATTGATTCGTTGGCCAAAGAAGGTGTGGTTTTTGACGATGCGTTTACAACTACTTCATGGACATTACCTGCGCACATGTCACTGATGACTGGGCGTTCCGACCTGTCACACGGAGTGCTGACTGACCGTTTCCACCTCGACCCACAGCATCGTACTTTAGCGCAAGAGTTTTCAGCAGCGGGCTATTCGACCGCTGGTTACTATTCCGGCCCATACCTCTCGGACAAATACGGATTCGATGCAGGCTTTGACAGCTACGAATCCGGAATGATTTCTAGCATAGACTTCCGAGAAATGGTCATCGACGATAACGCCAAACGCAAGGCGCAAGGCCGTGAGCCTATGGACAAGCAAATGATTGCGCAGCTACGCGACCGTATGTCGCACTGGGATATCACTTCGCCAAAGATTAACGAACTAGCAGAAGGCTTCATTGACCAATCTAATGACGATCCATTCTTTTTGTTTGTGCACTATTTCGATGCACACTACGATCACATACCGCAGTCAATAAATCCGCAACTGGCTCAATTGTTTGATCCAAGTTACAGCGGAGATTTCGATGGCAGCAATTGGTATTTTGACTCGCGAGTCATGGATTTATCTCCGCCGTATGCACGTCATATTTCTGAGCGCGACCTAAACCATGTTATCGCCAATTATGACGCCGAGATTAACTGGGTGGATCATCATATTGGGAAGCTAATAGAAAAATTGAAAGCGAAAGGTGTATGGGATAACACGATTATTATGGTTGTTGCCGACCACGGTGACGAGTTCTTTGAACACAACAGTATTGGCCACCGTTCGACTTTGTTCGCCGAACAGGTGCGTATTCCCATGGTGCTCCGCTCGCCAAATATTACTGCTGCAGGATCTCGCATCAAGAATGTCAGTCGTATTTACGACGTTGCTCCAACTTTGCTTGATCTTGCGACAAACAAATCGCTACCCGGTGCCGAAGGCGAAAGCTTGTCTACCGATATTGACGGTGGCACCACATACCGCAGCGCATTCCAAAACATTTTTTCTGGCGCAACCCGTCGCTCTCGCTCACTTAACATCGCAGATGGCTGGCGTGACTCGCGTTTTACGGTATTGCGCTCTTTCAAATACAATCAGGCCGATAGCAACGACGAGCTCACAGCTGTTACGCCTTTACCCCGAAGGTCAACGAATAGCCCCTACTTCGTGTTCGACCGCACTAGTGATCCGCACGAGGCCTCACCGTTGGCGCCAAACGATCCTCGTTACTCAGAGGCTTTGAGACTATATGCTAGTGCTTTCGACAAGCACCAGCAATACTTAGCCAGGGTCAAACACTCGGCAACGGCTGACTGTTTAATCGATTCGCTAAGCGCCGAAGAGGATGCCGTGCTAGGTTCTTTAGGTTACGCCACAACAACCACCGAGGATACTAACGAATTTGACATCATGGCCATTCGCTTAGCAGGCTTCCCAAAAATTAGCTACTAGCGCAGCGAACGTTAATCATGCGTCGCTTTCCGATTTGCAGCAACACTGCATCAGTCGCGCTCAATTCAACTAGCCAATTAGGGTCGGATTGAGACTCTGAGTCTACCTTGACGGCACCATCCTTAAGCAGGCGCCGCGCCTCAGATGTTGAAGCAACAAGACCCGCTTCTTTGAGCAAAGAGGCTAACTTCATCGCCGACTCCCCGACGATGCATTCGTTTATTTCATCAGGAATTTTATTCTTAACGAACTGCTGAACAAAAGCTTCAGCCGCGGCATTCGCCGCATCGTCGCCATGTATTTGCGAGGTGATATTACGCGCCAAAGCATCTTTAGCCTGACGCGGATGCCCCGCAAGGCACTGCGATATTTCGTCGTCTCGCATGGTGGTAGCCAGCTGAAACCACAGCGGCATTCCATCATCTGACAGACTCATAATCTTGCCGTACATGTCGTTAGAGCCAGCATTAAGGCCAACGTGATTGCCGTATGTCTTAGACATCTTGCGGCCATCAGTCCCAAGCAGCAACGGTGTAGTCATGCATATCTGCGGACGCTGCCCAGCTCGCTCTTGCATTCGACGACCCATGTGTAAGTTGAACAACTGATCATTACCACCAAGCTCGACATCGGATTCAACCATCACTGAATCGTAACCCTGCATTAATGGGTACATCATTTCATGTAAATGGACCGCCTGATTTTGTTGCATACGTTTCTTGAAATCGTCGCGCTCTAGCAAACGGGCTGCGGTACTTTGTGAAGCAAGCTTCAAAGCATCAAAGAAATTCATTCCGCCAAACCATTCACTATTGTGGCGAACTTCACACTTGGCTGGGTCTAAATCTAAGATAGTGCCTATTTGGTCAAGGTAAGTCGCCGAGTTACGGGCGACATCTTCAGCTGTCAAAGCTGGACGCTGTTCGTTACGACCAGTTGGGTCACCTAAACGAGCTGTGCCATCGCCAATGATCAGTACCGGCAAGTGCCCGTGATCTTGGAAAGCACGCAGCAAGCGTATTGGTACAGAGTGGCCTAAATGGACATCCGTAAATGTAGGGTCGATACCAAACTTAACACGTAATGGCTTGTTGTCAGCCGACGACTTAACAAGCATTTTTTCGAATTGTTCTTCACCAACAATATCGCTGGTAAAACGTTGCACAAGGTTCTGCAGTTGCATGGTCGCTATTATAAATTGAATTGGTCGGCCCATTCGAGCCAAACATGGGGCAAACTTCCGAGATCTTGGCCCGTTAGCCAATTCAGGGCCTGAGTAATACTTAAAGCACGGTGAGGATCTGCCACAGTCCGTAACTTATCTATTAAGAGCTGCACTCCTGCATTACGTTCTTTTGATTTAAGTAGCGCGCAGCACACCATTACGTGATAATCGGCTTCCTCAGCCGTGACGTCTAATACCTGTTCAAGAGCCTCTAGTGGTTTATCCGAAAACTGTTCCCATCCCTTAGGAAGAACCAAGAACCGCACCGCGTTGTAATCTATTTGATGCACTGGCAAGCGCTTATCACCCTGCATAACACCGGCACAACGAATACGCGCATCAATCTCTACAATCCATATCGCACCTTGCGGACCTTCAACTTCTAGAGGCAAGATGGTGAATTCTTCGAAAGACTCACCC
>JAPKEZ010000071.1 GCA_028821845.1 Planctomycetota bacterium
AACTTGCCATATCACTCGCGCCCATGGAGGGCATTACCGACCGTAGCTTTCGACACCTCATCGTCGAGTGCAACTCGCCGGGCAGTATTGCAATGACCACTACCGAGTTTGTGAGAGTGTCGCAACTTCCCACTCCGCTAGCGCAACTGCAAGATATCTTAGGCGACAAGCCAGCGCACACTAAAACGGGAATTCAATTAATGGGTGACGACGTCGACATTTTAGTCGAAAGTGCCCGTCGCGCCGCAGAAGCAGGCGCCGACTTCATTGATTACAACTTCGGCTGCCCTGCACCACGCGTCTTCCAGCACGGCGCGGGTTCAGCCTTGCTCGCTAAGCCCAATTTAATCGCGGACATCGTGCGCCACAGTAAAGCCGCCGTCGATGTGCCGGTAAGCGCAAAAATTCGTTCGGGGATTGATCATGATTCTAATATTGAAGATGTGTGTAAGCAAATAGAAGACGCCGGGGCTGATTTAATTATCATTCATGGTCGTCTAAAAACCGATCGTTACACCGACCCTGCTAATTGGTCACGCATCACCCGCGCGGTAAATTCTGTGAGCATTCCGGTTCATGGCAATGGCGATGCGGTCGATAGCGCAAGCATTCAAAAGATGCTCGATGAAACAGGGTGCGCTGGGGTAATGGTTGGTCGTGGCGCATTAAATAACCCGTGGATATTTGACGAATACGTCAACAACAGTCAGCGCCGCACTCCGCGTCAATTTAGCGATTGGTTGCGTAGCTACGCCGACCTAATGTCCGCGCGCGGAGCAACGCCCACTCAAGTGCTAGGCAAACTTAAACAAGCGGCCAAAGCAATGGGCCCCGCCGGAAACATTCCTTTCGCGCAATCACTGCTTAGAAGCAACGACTTCTTCAGCGATCTCGAAAATCTTCTGGCGGAAGACCTCGTTTGAGTATTGCAACGCCGACTGTCGAATAACTTCGGTGTCCCACGATATTTCTTCGGCTGCCTGTAGCGCGCTCATAATTTCATCAAGGTTTTGCTCATCAAAGTGCACTCCGGTCACGCCATGCTGCACGGTCTCTTGAGTACCGCCTTTTTTCAAAGCCACCACCGGGCGTCCCGCCGCTAATGCTTCTACCGGTGCAATACCAAAATCTTCTTCTGACGGAAACAGGAAGCCTTTGGAGTTAGCGTAAAGACCTGGCATGTCTTCGTCGTCAACAAAGCCTAAGAACTCGATTGTTGGGCCAGCGATTTTTTCTAGGGCATCGCGCATCGGGCCACTGCCGGCGATCTTGAGTTTAATCTGCAGCTTATTGCACGCCTCAATGATTAAATCAACGCGCTTGTAACCCTCGAGTCGCACTGCGCAAAAATAATAGTCACCCGGAGCTGCAGCAAGCCCCGCCGCAATAAATGGCTGGATGTCTACTCCCGGGTAAACTACTTTTGCCTCTACTCCATAAAACTGCTTTACATAGTCAGCGATGTACTGCGAGTTCGCAATAAACACGTCTGGGTTTGTAGCATGTTTTTGATCCCATTTTTTGAAGCGATCACAAAAAACATTTAACAGTGGGTGCAGGATTTTAGGGTAGCCCGATAAAAACATGTCGCGGCGGTCATAAGCAAACATCGCTGGCCGATGGATGTAGCACAAATGAGGAATACCTGCAGGGGCCACCACGTTCTTAGAATAAGAAACGGAGGACGACACTAAAATATCGACATCCCAGTCGATGCGCTTTGGCATGCAGTCAACTAATGCCGAATACAATGGAAAGGGCCAACGGTATTTCGAAGCCGGCACGATATTTTGCAGGCATGATGATTGGATGTCCCAGTCTGAGTAGCGGCCATCTCGTTCATCATGCAATGTGTAAATCGATGCCTCTGGCCACAGTAAGTGCATATCTTCTAACACTTTCTCTGCGCCGCCGTGGCGAACGAAATCATGAACGATGGCTGCTTTCATTGGTTATGCATCAGATAAACTTTCACCAGCAGCTACGCGGGCGCGCGCATCACTGACTAATTCGTTAAGTAAAAAGTCTACATCGATTTGTGGTGCAGCGCCAAGCAATTTTTCTAGGCGCGAAGTGTCGCCAACCAAACGACTGGCATCGGCATCACCGCGCATGCGTGACTCTTCGGTCACTATTTTTACACTATCGTCAAAGTGCGCTAGTAGGCCATCAAGCAATGCGCCGATAACCTGGCCCTTGCCTGAGCAAACATTCACTAAATCAACCTCGCCAGCATGTTCTAACACCGCAAGATAAGTATCTACCACATCGGCGACATGTAAAAAATCACGCACCCCGCCAAGCCACCCCACCGCCAACTCGCCGCCACCGTCAGCTTCGAGTTTCGCCAAGCGCATTGCAAAACTAGGTAAAGCAAACATTGGCAACTGCCCAGCTCCTGTGTGATTAAACGGGCGCACCACAGTTATCTTATGCCCCGCTGCCTGAAACTCGCGCGCCATGGCCTCGCCGTCTAATTTTGTGCGACCATAAACATTAACCGGCATCAGCTCTTCGGCTTCATGTAAATCGTGGGCCGCCGGTTTGTAAACATGCCCTGATGAAACGTGCACAATCGGGCAATCGGGCCACTTGTCAAAAATAGCTTGATACAATTTACGCGGACCATCGACATTAACCGCTTGTGCTAATTCTGGATTTGCCTCGCAAACCGGTGGTGATGAAATCGCCGCCAAGTGAATCAGGCCATCTGGCACCGGCAGCAAGCTCAAATCAGCTGTTTGCTCATCGGCCAAATCTAAACTGACGAAATCGCAGCCCTCGGGCAACAAACTCTCGCGCCCCGGACTAACAAACGCCGCCCATGAATCGCCGCGCTGTTCAATTGCTTTACGCAACCATCCTCCGACAAAACCGTCGGCGCCAGTAACGTAAATAGTAGCCACTACGTATTAAGCCAGCGACTCAGGAAGTTTACCGCGCTTGATTTCGGCACCAGCATCTAAACGACGTTTAAGATCGCTGTCCACCATCATTTCAACTAAACCTGCAAAGGTGACTTCTGGCTCCCAGCCAAGTTTTTCTTTGGCTTTGCTGAAATCGCCTAGCAGTAATTCGACCTCGGCAGGACGGTAGAAGCGCGGGTCTATAGAAACGAAGTCGTTGTAATCTAAGCCGACTCGCCCAAAAGCAATCTCACAAAACTCGCGGACAGAGTGAGTCTCATTGGTAGAAATAACATAGTCTTCCGGAGTGTCTTGCTGTAGCATCAAATGCATCGCCTTGATGTAATCTCCGGCAAAGCCCCAGTCTCGGCGCGCATCAAGATTGCCCAAAGCAATACCATCCTTTTCTCCGCAAGCAATCGCGGCTACGTGGTCGGTAATTTTACGCGTTACGAATTCGAGGCCGCGGCGTGGTGATTCGTGATTAAACAAAATGCCGGAACACGCATACATATCGTAACTTTCACGATAGTTAATCGTAGCCCAATGGCCGTAAACCTTCGCCACACCATAAGGTGACCGCGGGTGAAATGGAGTCGCCTCGGTTTGCGGAGTTTCAAAAACATCGCCAAACATTTCGGACGACGACGCTTGATAAAAGCGCGCCTTCGGCGCACAAATGCGTAACGCCTCAAGTATGCGTGTGACCCCTAGACCAGTAACCTCTCCTGTATGAATCGGCTCAGTAAATGACGAATGCACAAAACTTTGCGCCGCCAAGTTGTAGACCTCATCGGGTTGGCAGTCGCTGATAACTCGCATCAATGATGACTGGTCAAGCAAGTCGCCGGCGACAAGTTCGATTTTGTCTTCAATCGCCGCAAAGCGCCCTGTGGACGGAGTCGCTGAACGGCGCATCATGCCGACAACGCGGTAGCCGAGGTCGAGTAAGTGTTCGGCAAGATAAGAGCCATCCTGACCGGAAATTCCTGTGATGAGTGCTGTTTTCATTAGGGAGGGTAGATTTTCTACCAGTGAACCGAAATCTTACCCTATATTAGGAATGGTATGATGGTTTTGGCTAAGATATTCACATGCCTAAAATCTTGCTCTACTCCTTAATATGTATCTTGGCCATGGCCCAGGCCACCGCACAATCGAATTCTCCGCGCGAATTGGGCATGGGCGGAACAGCCGTAGCCAGCGCCGACTACTTATCGGCAGGCTTTACCAATCCGGCGCTGCTCACCAACTACAGCGTCGAAAAAGATGACGATTGGGGTGTCGCTGTGCCGAACATAGGTATATCGCTCAGCGACCGCAGCAACCTACTCGACGCCATTGACAGCTTCAACACCACTTTCGATGAGCTTAGTAGCGGTGGCGGCAGCATAGATGGCCTCAGCGCATTAGCCGACAGCCTCAATGCACTGAGCAATAGGCATTTCAGTGCCGGAGGAGGCAGTGGCGTGTCTATCGCCATCCCATCCGAATCTTTTAATGCTGCACTTGTCATTAGCACCGCTGTCGAAGCCGACGGTTTTATGGAGATTGACCCAAACGATGCTGGCCTTATTAACGGCTCATTCGGCGGTGGTGTGATACCAGACATTGGCTCCAAAGCTTTCTTGCTCGCCTCTTTCCGTACCGAGGTAGGCTTCGCTATGGCTAAAGAGTTCAAAATAGGCGAACGTATGTTTGCCTTTGGCGTCACCCCTAAAATGCAAAGCATCGAGATTCTCGATATTATCGCCTCGGCAGACGATTCCTTAGATCTGGGCGGACAAATCGATAACGAAAATCGCTTCACCGACAACAACTTCAATCTCGACTTTGGCGCAACCACTATGATTAGCGATAAGGTACGTGTCGGGTTAGCCGCGCAAAACCTGATGGGCGGTACTTTTACAGGGAGTTCCGGCTACAACTACGAACTAACCCCAGCGTTAAGTACTGGGATCGCATACACAAACGGTCCGCTAACATTAGCCGCCGACCTCGACTTAACTTCTACCACACGCTTTCAAGAAATCACCGCCGATGACTCGCAGTACTTGCGCCTAGGCGCAGAAACTTCATGGGAGTGGGCGCAGCTTCGAGCGGGTTACATTATCGATCTCGAAGACAATTACGCCAGCATGGCTACTGCCGGCCTTGGCTTCTCCCCGTTTGGGGTGATGCACCTCGACCTCGCTGGCGCTATCGGCGAAAACAGCTACGGCGTAGCGCTCTCGCTCTCGTTTACCTTTTAGGTAAATTACTGGTTCTTCGCGAGTGGCAACTTGACGTGGCTATCGTTGCAAGTGCCGTCGTCATTGCAGCATGTGCCAGCTGGTGCATTGCAGTTGCCAGCACAGCAAACTGCTGAGGTGGTAGACGCTACCTCATTCGCCGGAGCGTCTGCAGGGGCTTCACTACAACATGACATGAACCCGATGAGCGCAGCGCCAATTAAGAAGGTTTTTGTAAAATTTCTCATGAAAGTAGTGTAACTTGTGGAAACAAGGGGCGCAACTTTTTAGCATAAGAGCTGTATGGCTACTGCTCAACGCTACGGACTCGCTTTTGGTCTTGGAAAAAAATCCAAGTTAGGCCTCAATCAGGCATTTAATACTCGAATTGGGGAGTTCAGCGAACGTTTCGCCGAAATGCTAGGCGCTCCTGTTGTTATCAGCAGCGATGGTTTAAGCGGCACGCTGATTCTCGATGAGTCTACAGCCTGCTTTGATCTGGCGGTCGCGTTGCAAGAAGCAGCCTGGCCAGCACCGCTACAGCACGCCGTTGTCTCGGCGCCGCCAGCTGGCGCAGCCGGGCAAGACGAAGCGGTCCGCGAGAAGGCAATGAAGGCGTTGCACAAAATGAAGAAGCATGACGTTTTGAGAATAGATCTGCCTTCTAAGTCTGCAGACGAAGCGGCGATGGCTAATTCCATTGCTGACCTGCACCGCACGATTGTCCTTAATTTTACTGAAACACGCTTGGCGGCGGTGCGGTCATACCGCAAGCACAAACGTCAGGTAAATGTAGCGGCCGACATGCAAGTTAGCCAGCAAGCGGTTTCGCAAATGATCTTAGGCGCGCGCTGGCGCCAACTAAAGGCTGCGGAGCAAACGATGCGTGATTGGTTAAAGCAACCGCAACGCACCATGCTGTGGCCGATGAAAAGCCGTAGTTAATTGACTGAATCGCGCGACATGGGCGAGCAGCCTGTAGCTGCTATTTTGGCCGAGCATGGCCTCAAGGCTAATGACTTAGTCAAAGCGTCGGCAACACCAATGACTCACAAGATGGTGAAGCGCGCCTGCAAAGGGCGGAAGTTGACCGGCAATACGATGCGCATTGTGCGTGATGCGTTAAACCTGTGCCTAAGCGCCAAATACGGTCTATCCGACCTATTCAATTACAAGCCTTAAATTATTTCAATCCGCGCAAATGTTCTACTACGCTTTCGGCAAGCGCCACTAAGTCGTAACCACCTTCTAAAAAAGAAACCACCCGGCCCTGAGAGTGCCTGTTTGCAATATCGACAATTTCTTTGGTTATACAAAAATAATCTTTAGGCTCTAAATCAATATTTGCCAAAGGGTCTCTTCGATGCGCATCAAATCCAGCTGACAACAAAATGACTTCTGGCTGGAACTTATCGACGTTATCTAGAATTTTACTTTTAAATATATTTAAAAAATCTTCGCCGGTTGTGCCGGGTGCGATAGGCGCATTAAAAATATTGCCGACGCCCGTCTCTGCACTTAAACCCGTTCCGGGAAACAATGGGTGCTCGTGTATCGAGCCATACAAAATGCTGCTATCGTTGTAGAAAATTTCTTGCGTGCCATTGCCATGGTGAACATCAAAGTCGATGATGGCAATCCTCTTTACTTGATGTTTGTCTTGTAAGTATCGTGCAGCTACTGCGACATTATTAACAAAGCAAAAACCATTCGCTCGGGTAGTCTCAGCATGATGCCCTGGCGGCCTAACAGCACAAAAGACTCTTTTTGCACCGTCTTGCATAACACTCTGCACAGCAGCAATCCCTGCGCCGCAAGCTCTTAAAATTGCCTCTTTGCTATTAGGGCATAAAAATGTATCCGCGTTGGGCTCCTGCTCGACAGTGACTAGTCCAGAGGCCGGAATCATTGAAAAGAGATCTCTTAAATGACTCTCTGGGTGAACCAGGGAAACCTGTTCGTTCGTGGCTAATGGAGCGAGCCTAACTTCTGTATCGATATCGTCAATGCTTTGTATTGCTTTAAGAACAACCCCCAAACGCTCCTTTTTCTCTGGATGGTTTGAACCGTTATCTTTAAGGAGGCAGTCCGGGTGGGTAAAGATAATCACTTTCCCCATAACGGCTTAATTAATGGTCATGGTCACGTTATCGATTGCCACCTCACCTTGACCACTCGGTGTAATTGTCAAGCGTGTATGGAATACCGGGTCGGAGCCAGCTGGCGCAATAGCCGTCACGGTGTGATTTGTCCAGGTTTGATGAGCTAGAAGCGGGAAAGAACTGGACGACAGTGGCCCCGTATACATTTCTTGGTTGCGAAAATCTAAGGTTACGTCTGCGAAAGCTGAGCCTGTTCCGGGTCGCGAGCGTAACCACAAATTAACGGTAACAGTTTGGCCTGACTGACAAGGATTGGATTGCTGGATTGACCCACCATTTACAACTCCCACAAAGTACTCGCCATCTTGCGCCATTGCCGGCGCATAGAAACGGTGCACTCCTGGTTTGTTTACGCCATAACGCCAGCCGAATCCACCGAATGGCGCTGACTCTTCGAAACTGCCATTGGCCACATTGCCACCGCGACCAAAGCCTGTCATCACATCAGTCGGTGAAGCGGTCCAACCCATCACTGTCGCAATATGCTCACTGACAAGGTCGGCCATGCCGCTGTGATCGGTCTCGCAGCCATGCCATTGCTCAAACACCCACGGAAATATTACTGCTGACATGTTTGGGTCATTGCGTTGAGCAACGACGTTCTCTATGTAGTCGGCGGGCTCATCTTTGTCCCAGCCACGGCCGTTGGCCATGACAATATGTGCGTTAGGGTAAGTGACGCGCATGTCATCGAGCAAGTTGTTATAGCGAGTACGTATTCTTGATTCAGAATAACTATAAATGTCGTTGGCGCCAATGTTAATGACCACCACATCGGGTACCCAATTACTAAAACTCCACTGCGTATTTTCGTCACTCGGATTGACTCTGTCATACCAATTATTCAGGTCACCTATTTTCGCGCCACTGATTGAACAATTTTGATATGCGGCATCAAAACGTCGTGCGGTAATACCCGCCAAAGTATTCGTACAGCCACGATAGCCAATCCAGCCATTATTTTCTTCGTGCTCTAAAGAATTGCCCGCCAAATTAGAATCGCCGTAAAAAGCTATGCGTCGACTGTGCGGCAACGGCGGAGCAAGGGGGCCAATGCCATCAATGCCGGCGAAGCCCAAAAAGGTCATGTGCTCGTTATTGTTAGTCTCTTTTACAACTTCAATATGGTG
>JAPKEZ010000193.1 GCA_028821845.1 Planctomycetota bacterium
GCCGAGAATACCTACCCGCTAACAATTCATTAGCGAGATTAGGCTGTTTATGGCATGAATCCAACAGATATTCCGCTTCAGCAGATAATGAATAATTCACAGAGAAGGTGGGTAGAACTTGACGTAGCTTTGAGAAATCAACCAAATAGTCACGTTGATCGGCGCTGGCAGTGTCAGCAAAAATCAAAGAACTGTTATCTCGTTTTGTACAAATCATGCGTGCTAGGTCGATCACCTTGATATTTTGATTGTCATCGCCAATGTTAATAATCTGGCCACTAATAATTTCTTGAGCAGCCTCAGCACAACATAAAAATGCTCGAGCAATATCACGGCAATGTATCAGTGGGCGGTGCGCGCCACCGTTGGACAATAGATGCACTTTGTTTTCAGTCGCTAGTTTCGAGACGAAATCATTAAAGACTAGGTCGGTGCGTAATGCTGGCGAGTGTCCATACGCAGTTGCGTTTCGCAAAATGCACACGCTGAAGTCACTGTTGCCGAGCTCAAGCAATTGCCGTTCGGCTGCAATCTTGGAACGCGCATAAGCAGTTTGTGGAGCAGTAGCGAAACTCTCGTCGGCATGCGCGCCGTGAGAATCACCATATACCGCACAGCTAGATGAAAACAATAACCGTGGCACATGCGCTGCTTTACAGATGCTTGCAAGGTGAATGGTTGCAGCAACATTGGTGCTAGTTGTTAAATTCTCGTCCAATTCACCCATTGAGTCGTTAGATATCGCTGCTAGGTGCACTACCACATCGTGCCCAGCGACATCACGTGGCGTTAAATTTGCGACATCAGCAGTAAGCTCAATATCGACGCGTGGCCGTTGCCCAAATGTGCAGTCCGAAAAATAACCTATATCGACACCAGTCACGAAATGCCCTGCACGCTGAAAAATATCTACAGCATGGCATCCTATGTAACCTTGGTGGCCGGTAATTAGAACTTTCATTACTATAATGATGCCATGTCTGCCGCCTCCGTGCCCGCTCCGATTAAGATTCTTTGCCTTCTGGCTTTGGGGTTGTTGATTTGGTTGATGAGGGATTCTGACAATAACACCGATCAGAATGGCGTGACGAATGGACAAGTTCCTATAGTTGACCCTGCACCATCTATTGACAACAACTCTAATGGCGACTTGCTGCGCGAATCTCAAGGAGCTTCAGTGGATGAAGGCTCTTCGATAATTATTCCCCTAGAGCACCAAGCTCCGATAGCACGCGGTCTTTATCAAGATATTTCTGGTGAGCCGATTGGCGGCGCGAGTGTCGAATTGTGGCGCTTTAATCAAATAGGAATGGGCATTGTCAATAGCTTACCGCGTTTGAGTGCTCCTGAATTCATTACCACTACTAACGACGCTGGTGAATTTGAATTGCCATTCTCGCGCTTGTCACCGCGGAAACCGCAGCTGGGATTGCTTGCAAATAGAGACGAATATATTTTACTTTTACGCCATAGCAATTACGCTGATTTGCGAGAAATGTCTCTGACCAGTTTCGATAGCCAATTAGTTGTTACCGCACCTGGTCAATTACCATTGCTCAAAGGCCAGGTCCTATTGCCTGACAACTCTCCTGCTGCAGTGACTGGCATTTTTGTAGATGGTTCGGTAAAAACTTGGACTGACGCTGATGGTAAATTCGCGGTTAGCCTAAGCAAGGGTAGCCACAAGTTTTATTTCACTCATCGGCTAGGAG
>JAPKEZ010000072.1 GCA_028821845.1 Planctomycetota bacterium
ACTGCCGTGCGCCCTAATGCGGCTTTCTGGCCAGTATCACCGGCGAGCGACGACGAGTAATTTACCACCACTCGCACTAAAACGCAGCGCTGTATTAATTACGGCGCTGCCTTTTTTAATGAGCGCTCCTTCAATGTCGAGTAAGCGTTGAGGTGTTACTTTTTCACCAAGCTTCAGCAATTCCGCGCGGACGGCCTGGCGACGTAAGTACGACGGCAACTCAGCAAAGTCACAGTTTTGTGCTAACAATTGCTGTTGTGCGATTTCCCAGTCTGCGGCCTCGCCGGCTAGTTTAATCAAAGCCTTAACCGGATCGCCAGTCGCGATTTCTCCAAGCTGCGGCAGCAACTGATGACGGATTTTATTACGCGTAGCGTATTCGACGTCGGCATTACTCTGGTCCTCGCACCACTCAATCTTATTCGCAGACAAGTATTCGCGCATCTCGCTACGTCTTAGATTCAACAAAGGTCGACACAACTCAACACCGTCGCCCAAATTTCGACGTGGGCGCATGCCGACCAAACCATTGACACCTGTGCCGCGCATGATGCGTTGCAAAATCGTTTCGGCTTGGTCGTCGGCATGATGAGCTACGAAAATATTCGAGGCCTGATGTTGTCTTGCAATATCTAGCAGCGCCCCATAACGCTGATTGCGCATATCATTCTCATTGACCCCTGAATCGCAATGAATGCGCTGCGAGACCACCTCAAAACCAAGCGTATGATAGTCATCTACAATCTGCGCAGTTTGCTCGCCAGACTGCGGATGCTGGGCATGGTCGATGACCGCGACGATAGCAGTGGGCAGCAGCGAAGTTTGCGAAATATTCTTGTAGGCATGAGCGAGAAAAGTTGAATCAGCCCCACCCGAGCACGCTAAGACCACCTTAGAGTTTTCGCAATAAGGTCCGAAGCTGGTTATTTGACTTGCTACTTGCGAAATCATGATGGCAGATTATGCCATTTCCATGGCCTATTCAGGCAAAAACACACTAAAATCTGTGTCACTCGAATGCTGGCACACTGACGTGCGGCACACTCCATTTAATCAAAATAAAAAACTATGGCTATCCGCGTAGCAATCAATGGTTTCGGCCGCATCGGCCGTAACGTTTTCCGCATCATGCAAGCTCGCTCCAACGACTTCGAAGTCGTTGCGATTAACGACTTAACCGATGCAGCCACTCTTGCTCACCTACTTAAGTACGACACTGTTGGCGGTCGTTTTGACGGCACCGTAGAAATCGACAGCGACAGCATCGTTGTTAATGGTTCGCCAATAAAAATTATTGCCGAGCGCAACCCTGCAGATTTACCATGGGCTGCAAACAACATCGATTTCGTTGTTGAAGCGACAGGTATTTTCTGTACCCGCGAGCAATGCACAATGCACCTCGACGCTGGAGCAAAGAAAGTGTTGTTAACCGTCCCGCCTAAAGATGAAATTGACAACATGGTTGTTATGGGTGTAAACGACGACACGCTAACTGCCGATCAGCGTATTCTGTCAAATGCTTCTTGTACGACAAACTGTTTAGCTCCACTAGCTAAGGTGTTGCACAATGCATTCGGCATCAAGCGTGGTTTAATGAACACGATTCACGCTTACACAAACGACCAGCGTATTCTTGATTTGCCACATAGTGACTTGCGTCGTGCACGTTCTGCTGCATGCAATATTATCCCCACTTCGACTGGTGCTGCGCGCGCCGTTGGCAAAGTGCTGCCAGATCTCGAGGGCAAGTTAGACGGCATGTCAATGCGCGTTCCTGTTCCTTGCGGCTCCGTCGTTGACTTGGTTTGTGAAATTGAGAAAGACAGTGTTACCGTCGAAGAAATTAATGCCGTTGTTAAAGCTGAGGCTGACGGTGCAATGAAGGGTGTGCTTGAATACAGCGAAGATGCTTTGGTTTCTTCTGACATCTTGCGCAATCCACACTCATCTGTTTTTGATTCAGGCCAAACGATGGTTATGGACGGCAACATGATTAAGGTTGTATCTTGGTACGACAACGAGTGGGGTTACTCGAATCGCGTATGCGACTTGATTTTCAAAGCTCACAACATCTAAGGATTCAACATGCTTGATTACGACTTCGACGGCAAGTGCGCCTTCGTGCGAGTAGACTTTAATGTGCCATTGAAAGATGGCCTCATTGGAGACGACACTCGCATTCGCGCAGCACTCCCGACGATTAAACACATTCTTAATCATGGCGGTGCTGTTATTTGTGCAAGCCACTTAGGGCGCCCTAACGGGCAGGTTGTCGAAGAACTGCGTATGGCTCCTGTCGCCGCGCATCTACAAAATCTGCTTGGCGACAAACACACGGTACTTACCGCAACTAGTGTTTGCGGCGCAGATGCTGTTGCCGCCGCTGAAGCCCTCGAATCTGGTGAAGTATTAGTCTTAGAGAATTTACGCTTTGAGGCGGGCGAAACTGATAACGATACGGAACTAGCGTCAAAGCTGGCCGCGATGGCCGACGTGTTTGTGCAAGACGCCTTTGGCACATGTCACCGCGCGCATGCTTCCACCGCCGGCGTGCCAAAGATTCTAAAACCTGCACTAGCAGGAATATTGCTCGATAAAGAAATCAAAGCGTTCGCTAATGCCTTTGAAAAACCCAAACGACCTGTAGTGGCCGTTATTGGCGGTGCCAAAGTATCTGACAAAATAGTAGTGCTTGAAAATTTACTCGACAATGTAGATCGAGTGCTGATTGGCGGCGGAATGGCCTACACTTTCTTGAAGGCGCAGGGTAAAACTATTGGCTCTTCCCTCTGCGAAGACGACCGTCTCGATACTGCCCTTGCGGTTATCAGCAAGGCCGCAAACAAAAATGTCGAGTTGCTTTTGCCAATAGATCATCTTGTCGCAGATAATTTTTCTGAAACAGCAAATACCCAAGTGGTAGGTGATAACATCCCCGACGGCTGGATGGGACTAGATATTGGCCCTGAAACGACTGCCCTTTACCAGCAACAGCTGGAGTCAGCGGCTACTGTGGTTTGGAACGGACCAATGGGCGTATTCGAACTCGAGCCATTTAGCCACGGCACTTCAGCCATTGCCAGGGTGCTAGCCGATAGCGATTGCTTGTCGGTAGTCGGTGGCGGAGATTCTGTCGCGGCAATTAAAAAAAACAAAGTAGAAAATAGCATCTCCCACATTTCAACAGGCGGTGGAGCTTTCTTAGAAATGCTCGAAGGCAAACAGTTGCCAGGTATCCTCGCGCTTAGTTAAAGTGCTTGAATGCATACTTGGTCTCGACGGTTGTGGGAGCTGATTGGCGGCGCCTGTTTAGCTAGCTTTATTGCGTCTTTTCTCGGTGGTGGAAATCACTCTTGGTATGCCCTAATATTCCCTTTAGTTCTTGGCAATATTGCAGTGGCGGCGATTCTTTCGTTAGTTTTGGTGCCGTTTTCACGCACCAATAATCACTCCTGGGGCAAATTTTCCTTTATTGTTTGTTTTGCGCCTTGTTATGTGATGATGTTAAGAATTTCGTACGCGCCAATTTTTTTAATAGTAGTCGGCATCATCACGCTCGCTCTATTAGTGATTAAGTTTCGTTACATACCGCATATTTCTGGGCGAAGCAACGGCGTGATTATTATTCTTGTCTTGTGCTCTGTGGTTGGAGGTAGCTACAAAAACCACCTTTACTTACAAAGTGTGAATAAGGCGCTAAGTGTTCCGAAGTTGGCAAAATCTGAAAACACTGGGCTAGAAGCTCCTGACATCATTCTAGTCTCACTTGATACCTTGCGTGCTGACGCCATTGTCGGAGAGAGAAGTCCAAATTATGACCTACCGTTTTTTGATGGCATGCGTCATAGTGGCCAATGGTGGGACTACGCTTATTCGTCAAGCAATCAAACATTACCTGGTCACACATCTATGTTGTCAGGTAAAGACGCCTTAGCAAGTGGCGTCCGCTACAATTTTAATCAATTACCAGGGCCGGACAAACTTCATTTGGTGTCTGAATATTTCAAGAAGTCTGGCTATAAGACCGCCGGGGTAATCGCCAACGCCTTGATTGCCGGCAACATGGGCTTCGATCGTGGATTTGATTTATATGACGACATCACCACTCCGCGCTTTGGATTGCGCACGGCATGCGAAAATTACTTATCTCAAGCTAGTTGGCTCGGCATACTCGTTCCAAGGAAAATAGTTTCAGCATTATTGTCAAAAACAAGTTTTCGCGCCTTGCAAAAGCCACCGCGCGGCATGGGTGCGTACACCATGCGCGAACGCGGTAAAGTAATCAATGAGCAGGCCGTTAGTGCTTTAGAGCAGCTTTATGAAAACGAGCAGCCCTTCTTCTTCTTTTTGCATTACATTGATGTTCACCATCCTTATGGCGCCCCGCAACCCTTCGATGGCTTGTTAACAAAAGATCTTCCACCGTTAGCAAACCGCTACCAGCCAAATGAGAGGCTTGACGGCATGATCACCCTCGATCAATTAGATGTCCTGCGCGTAGACTTGAGAAGTGATGATTTGAAAATTCACACCGCAGCCATTGCAGCAGCAGATTATTACCACCACTTATATTTAGAAAACTTGATGTTCCTCGACAGCCTGCTCGAAGAAATCCGTGACTATGTTGAGCAATCCCAAAGACCTACTTTGTGGGTCATCACATCCGACCATGGCGAGCATTTCGCCGAAAATAATGTTATCTTGCACGGCAATCACATGTTTCAAGATTCTATTCGCGTGCCATTCATTCTTGCTGGACCTGGTATTGATGGAAATCTTCGCCGCGGCGGGATACCTGATGTCGCCGATATCGGCCCGACCTTGCTGGAGTACGCCGGTATCGCAATACCGCAAACCATGAATGGCCGCTCGCTGCTAGGTAGCCACGATTTACCGCCCAAACTGCATGTGGTCACCGATGATGTACGCCTCATGCTACGCATGGCCGATTACAAATTAATCGCGGTCCGCGAAGGTAGCTCTATAAAGGCCACCCACGTTTACAATCTTGCCGAAGATCCGAACGAGCTCGATAATTTACTTGGGCGCAGTGCGATGCAAGAAGATCTTATAGACGCTCTTAGCGAAGAGTTGCAGCGCGACACCTTCGAGGCCGGTGGTGGCAATATGTCAGCAGAACAAAATGCTGCGCTAGACGAGCTAGGGTACGTTGATTCGCACGAAGATCATTAGTCTTTCGGGATATTCGGCTGCAAGCGAGCCGCCAAGATTACTTGTAGTATATTCACGTTATACTAGCTTTAGGGCTTGTCCAAAAAAACACTATAAAATGTGTTTGCATATAGCTCGTGCACTACATATTGTGGTCTATAGTGGCAACTATTGCCCCCCTTCTAACTAATAATTCACTCTCATACGAGAATAATAATGCCCGAAACCGAAACTGCAGTGGCTGAACAAAAAACAGCCGAAAACACCGGTTCAACCGTAGGAATGCGCATCGAAAAGCGCAACGGCAGCTTTGAACCAGTCGACCTCAACAAAATTGTACGCGCCATTCAGCTACATTGTCACGAACTGACCAAGGTCGATCCGATGATTGTCGCAACGCGCACAATATCTGGTATCTACGATGGCGCCACTACGGCCGAGCTCGACCAACTGGCTATCCAAACCGCCGCTTCTTATATTGCAACAGAGCCTGAATATTCGCAATTAGCGGCACGCATGCTTAATACATTTATCGGTAAAGAAGTGCGTAGCAGAGATATTCAATCATTCTCTCAGTCTATTAGTTATGGTCACGAGCAAGGGTTGGTCAACGATCACGTTTTTGATTTCGTCCGCGCTAACCGCCGTAAGCTTAATGACGCCATCGATAAAAACCGTGGCAAGTTATTTCAGTATTTCGGACTGCGTACAGTTTACGATCGCTACTTGCTGAAAGATCCACAGTCGCGCATGGTAACTGAGATTCCTCAGTACTTCTTTATGCGTGTTGCTTGTGGCTTGGCCGAAACCCCAAACGAGGCCATTGCGTTTTACAACCTAATTAGCTCTCTCGAGTATATGCCTTCGTCTCCTACTTTGTTCAACTCGGCTACTTGTCGTACTCAGTTAAGTTCTTGCTACCTACTCGACTCTCCACAAGACAGTCTCGATTCTATCTACAACCGCTACAAAGACATCGCGCGTCTCTCAAAATATGCAGGCGGCATTGGTTTGTCATACTCGCGCGTACGCGCAAAGGGTTCTCTGATTCGCGGCACGAACGGTAAATCAAACGGAATCATTCCATTTTTGAACACACTAGATGCGTCAATCGCAGCAGTTAATCAAGGCGGACGCCGCAAGGGCGCTGCATGTGTTTATCTAGAAACATGGCATGCTGACATTCTTGAATTCTTAGAGTTGCGCGATAACACTGGCGATGAAATGCGCCGCACGCATAATCTGAACATTGCGAACTGGGTACCTGACTTATTCATGCAGCGTGTTAAAGACGGAGGCGATTGGTCGTTGTTCGACCCTAAAGATGTGCCACACTTTGTTGACATTTTCGGTGAAGAATTCGACAAAGAGTACGCGCGCGCCGAAGAGGCCGGTCTTGCTAGCGAAGTCATTCCAGCTCGCGACTTGTACTCCCGTATGATGCGCACCTTGGCACAAACTGGCAACGGTTGGATGACCTTTAAAGATAGCTGTAACAACAAAGCAAACCAAACAGGCCAGCCGAATAACACCATTCACTTGTCCAACTTGTGCACCGAAATTCTTGAAGTAACCTCAGAGAAAGAAACAGCGGTCTGTAATCTTGGCTCAATCAACCTCGGGCGCATGGTTAAAGATGGCGCCGTTGATTTCGATCGCATCGGTGAAATAGTTGAGCGCGCGGTTACGTTCCTTGACCGTGTTATCGACATCAACTTCTACCCAACTGAAGACGCGGCTACATCAAACTCGCGCTGGCGCCCAGTTGGTTTCGGCATGATGGGCCTGCAAGACGTGTACTTTAAGCTGCGCATGCCATTTGATAGCCCCGAGGCTAAAGATTTGTCAGCGCGCATACAAGAGCATATTTACTACCACGCTCTCAAGACTTCTAATGAGTTGGCTATCAAAAACGGCGCGCACGAGGCCTTTGCCGAGACTCGCGCCGCTAAAGGAGATTTGCAATTTGATTTGTGGGGTGTTACTCCGAGTGACGATGGCCGTTTCGAAGAACTACGCAAAAGCATCGTCGAGCACGGTCTGCGTAACTCGCTACTGATTGCGATTGCACCAACTGCGACAATTGCCACTATTAGTGGCTGTTACGAATGCGTTGAACCACAGGTTTCAAACTTGTTTAAGCGCGAGACATTATCTGGTGACTTCATCCAAATCAACAACTACCTTGTTACAGATCTTCAAGAAAAAGGCCTCTGGACTGAAGAAGTTAGGGGGGCAATCAAGAAAGCCGAAGGATCCATTCAAGATGTTGACGTTATCCCTGACGAAATGAAGCAGCTTTACCGCACCGCCTGGGAAATTCCTATGAAGTCTCTAATCGACATGGCTGCCGACCGCGGCGCTTACATTGATCAGTCTCAATCACTGAACTTGTTCATGGAGTCACCAAGTATCGGCAAAATGTCTTCGATGTACATGTACGCCTGGGAGCAAGGAGTCAAAACCACCTACTACTTGCGTTCACGCCCAGCGACGCGCATTCGCCAAACCGATGGCAGCGACGCGGGTAACGCGACTGAACCAGTCAAGCAATACACTGCCGACGAAACACTGGCTTGCTCTCTAGAGAATCCTGAATCCTGCGACGCCTGCGAATAACAGTTATGCGTAAAAACTCAATCCTTGATCCGGGCTTCGAATTAACCCTTCGCCCAATGCGCTACCCTTTGTTCTACGACATGTACAAAGATGCTATCAAAAACACGTGGACCGTTGACGAAGTCGATTTCTCAACCGACATTGTTGACCTGCGCGAAAAAGTTTCTGAAAGCGAGCGTCATTTGATTCAACGCTTAGTTGCATTCTTTGCAACTGGCGATGCAATCGTGTCTAACAACCTTGTGCTTAATCTTTATAAGCACATCAACTCTCCAGAGGGTCGCTTATACCTGTCGCGCCAACTTTACGAAGAGGCGTTGCATGTACAGTTTTATCTTACTCTTCTAGATACTTACATCCCCGAGCCCGAAGAGCGCAATGCAGCGTTTGCGGCTATTCACAACATCCCTTCTATTAAGAAGAAGGCTGACTTCTGTTTCAAATGGATGGGGTCGATCAGCGAGCTTGACGAAATAAAAACTGACGAAGACCGTCGCTCCTTCCTGCTGAACCTAATCTGTTTTGCTGGCTGCATTGAAGGCATGTTCTTCTTTGCTGCTTTCGCTTACGTTTACTTTTTGC
>JAPKEZ010000194.1 GCA_028821845.1 Planctomycetota bacterium
CAGTGCCGAGAAAGTCGTTAAACAATTTATCGAGCTGACTTAAACGATGTAAGTCTATAGAGTTGTTGTGCACTCGCTGCAAACGCGCGATGCCGTTTTCGCCAGGTATGTCATAGCTGTACATGATTGCTGACGGCGTGGTGAAAAAGTTGCCTTTCAGACCGAGTTCGTTAGACATCGCCTTTAATGCATCTTCAAGGCGATGAGCAGGAGCTCCATAGCGGTGTAGGGCTTTGCCCATACGTTGGACAAATGCGATGCGATCTTGGGTGGTTGAAGCTGGGGTCATGGCGCTGGCGGTGCGCCATATTGTAACTTATTTCTGATAAACCACCCACACATAACCGTGGGTGCGTGTCTTCTCTCGACTGTAGCTATACCACTGTTTGCTGAGTGGCGCGAATTTAGCGTCGGCGGCTTCGCAGCGCTGCATGACTTCATCCGGAATGCCTCCTGCTTTGCCGACGTAAGTATTACGCTCGTCCCATGCAAGATCATTTTCGGCTTTGGCGGCCGCGTACTGCGGCTCGAACTCACGTTTCTCTTTTTCCTTGGCTTCAGAGAGAGGCGGTAGCTCATATTCTTCCCATGTTACATCACCGACTAGCACATCAGCCTTGCCATCGCCGTTGTAGTCGGCCACATGCATCTTAGTGCGTGCACCTGGACGAACGCCGTGCTGAGTCTCGCGCTCGTCCCACGGAGTCGGTTGAAATAGCACTTGAGAATCGGCAAATTGCAAAGCCTGGTCGGCGCTAGTGTTCAAGTAATAAATTCCGCCGCCATATTCTTCACCGCATGTGATATCAAGTAAACCATCACCGTTGATGTCTGCGAGATGCGCATTACTGCCTTTGATTTTTTTATTACTAGTCGTTTTTAACGCCACTTTTGTGGCGGACCACTCTGGAATATCTCGCGTACCGATATTGTTAATCATAAACACGCCCGATGAGCGTGTGCCAATAAGCAAATCTAAATCGCTATCGCCGTCTAAATCATGCAACTCTGGAGTAATCGATGTACCGCCATTAAGTGGCTCGCCGTTTTCGTTTAACAAAAACACTCCTTGCTTGTACGCGCCATCGACGTTTTCAAAGTACCAAATCTCTCCGGTGTAAGAGCCAGAAACGATATCAGTGTCACCGTCATTGTCGTAGTCCGCGAACTGCGGGCTAAAAGAAATACATCAGGTGGATGGAATGGAAAGCAGTTGCCCTTGTGCGTTTGCTAAGTAATCAAAGTTCTTATAACTCGGGGCAGTGTCGCTGCCATGATTAAGATAAACCCGTAGGCGGCTATCTTCGTATTTTCCTGCGGCACCTTTTTGCATTTTCTCAGGCAGGCGCGTGATATCGAACATTTGGTCGCCGAATTCGGCTACGAGTAAATCACGTACTCCATCGTTGTTCATGTCGCGTAAATAAGGTGAAGCATGGCCGATGGTGGCATCGATTGGTTCACCGTTCGCATTGATGCGTTGCGGGGCTTCAAATATGAGTTGGCTGGCGAGTAGGGCTATTAACATTGCAGTAGTTTAGCGGTTAATAGTCATCTAACTAGCTACTTATGGCACAACAATGTCAACGCTATTTCACACGATTAATATATTTACACGAAAAAGGCTAATGCTATACCCACCTAGTCCGCAAAGGGGTTGTCATGCTCAAAATCACAATACCCGTCTTCCTAATAAGC